>NZ_JSFF01000023.1:0-80900 GCF_000773485.1 Shewanella sp. ECSMB14101
TGGGGGTATGAATTATGAGGGGATCCTACAGTACAGAGCCCCCAAAGCATCCATGACCTTACTTCCATAGCCCCTAGAGCGGATTGATTCCGATATAGCCAAGAATTGTACAAATACAATATCCCTGTATTGAGTGAGATAGAGAAGACCAATCCACTCTTCTCCATCATAAAGTACGCTAAAGCCTTTCTTACCCTTTCTTAGTTTAAAACGAAGCAGAAACCTAGGTATGCGCTGCGCACCGGGAAATGCCTCTTTATAAAGATCGATCACTCTCAAATAATGATTGTCACTCTTATTAAACGGCCGGAAATTGATGCTCATACCTAGTACACCTAACCTTTATATAGAACGCATGTAGGTTTTTCTTAGCGAGCCGAGGAGCACGCCAAGTCTTAACTGTCTGTAATACAATGAACTTATCAGCATTCACTTAAACAAACCAACAGGAAAGCCTGCTGGCACTGAATGCAGCCAAATCGAAGAGATGACTTAATCCAGTACAGATACGCCAGAGAGCTTACGAAACAAGACCAAAATGTGCCCGACATTTTTTGGCATTCCCTCCGGGAAGGCGATAAATAACAGGGGAAGATTTGGCCATCAAAGCCTCAGCAAACATCAACGCCACCAAATGCTTCAACCAACAATCCGGCGTCTCATTTGGAGCGGGCAACTTCCCACGGCAAAAGGGCGGTTTTCCCCCATCACCATTTCCCTTATAATCGCCGCTCATCCGTTCAAAGGTACGCCAAGATGTTTCATATCGCCCTCTATGAGCCAGAGATTGCCCCCAATACCGGCAATATCATTCGCCTGTGCGCCAACAATGGCTGCCAGCTACACCTTATCGAGCCTTTAGGTTTCGATCTTGAAGAGAAAAAGCTGCGCCGCGCCGGGCTGGACTATAGCGATCTGACCCGAGTCACTCGCCATAAAGACTTTGAGAGTTTTCTTAGCGCCATGGCGGGTAAACGCATCATGGCCTGTACCACTAAGGGCAGTCGCCCTCACAGCGAAATCGCTTTTGAGAAGGATGATGTCTTGCTGTTTGGTCCAGAGACTCGCGGCCTGCCGATGGAGATAATCGAATCGATTCCCACCAGCCAACGCCTGCGCATCCCCATGGCCGCCAGCAGCCGCAGTCTGAACCTGTCGAACTCGGTCGCCATCATCAGCTATGAAGCCTGGCGTCAACTCGGCTATCCGGGCGCCTGTTAACCCTGAGCTATGGGATTGAGGGCGATGCCGCGATAGACTTGATAGTCGTCATCGTCCTGATCCAGATATTGCACCTTCTGTAGCCATAACCAGCCGCGCCCTTGAGGCGTGAAATTAAGACGGATCATCGCCGGGCGCTGCTGCACTATCCCTTTGCCCAAAAGTGAAAATCCCGCCCCTTCGCGGTACAGGCTAAAGTAGAGGATCTTGTCGGCATCCACGCCATTAAAGTAGGTTAGCTTGATCTCGCCATCACCTTCACGAAACCACCAGGTCTCGCTCAGTGGATGGCTGGCATGTTGGCTCACCGAGAGCATCAGCTGACGCCTGTCGGCGCTGCAGATCCCCTCGACCTGTACCGGTTTGATTTGCCCTTGGGGCCGAGACGCCTCTCCCTGCCACTCGCCCGCTAAAGCCTGACAGAAAGGCGACAGGGCGATCTTATCGGCCACCGCCATAGGCGTCGCTAACAGGGCGCACAGCAAAAAAAGTCGTCTAAAACAGTTCAACATCTTGTTTAGTTTGGTGTAGGTGATTATCTCTGTAACCTTGAAGTGCCTCATGCATCGGCACGCCTCGCAATAACGCCTCAAACATCTCGCGCTCACAGTCGAGCGAATAATGCGCCTGGATCTCAGTCTGTAACGCCTGCCAAGCCGAAGGCGATTGACGCCGCTTCTCATCTCCCAACATGCCTTCCATCAGGCTTAAGGCGGTGATCACATGACTGAGCCGCTGGGAGATGCGATCGTAAAACTGAAAAGCCTGCACGCCGCTGTCGATCGCCTGCACAAGGTTATCACTGTGAGCCAGGATATCACTCGGAGTATCGCCCTTGCTATGCAGATGGCCATTGACTTGAGTTAAATGCGCCGCCATCTCAGTAAACAGCTGCCCCAGACCTGTAACATTATGGTCGCCATCGGTTAGCGATAGCTCGATCTGCGCCGTCGCTAACAGGAGCAGCTTAGTGGTTTCTTGCAGGTGACACCAATCGGTATGGTCACAAGCCTGCTCTGGGCGTTGTGCAGGCGAGGTAGGTTCGACACGAGATTCCATTCATATCTCCCAGTATGACTAAGCTAAGGTTTTATTAACCCTAGATGAAAGCCTGTAGAAATGCGAGCACTCACCAGCGGGATTTGCCACTCAATAAAAAGGCCCGCAGGGGGTAACCCGCGAGCCTTTATCCATTCAGCCTAATGAACTATCGGCTATTGGGCGAACCCAACCGCACCGATATCCACCTGCTTCACTTCACCATATTCGGCGGCAATAGTGCCTATCTTGTCGGCATTACCTATCAACACATATTGCAGCTTATCCTGCGGGAAGTAGCTTTGCACCAGACGCTGAGTTTCCGTCAGGGTCAGACCGTCGACATTCTTTTGGAAGTCGTTGATAAAGCTGTCGTCGAAGCCATAGAGGTACATGCTCGACAAGAGCCCAGCAAGTTGCGCACTGGTCTCAAACTTAGGTGGGAACTGTCCCTTAACGTAAGCCTTGGCCGAATCCAGCGTCGCCTGGTCTATCCCCGTCTGCCACAGACGTGCATAGGTCTTCAGTGCCAGATCGATCGCCTCCTTGGTGGTGTCACTCTTGGTAAAGGTACTGATTCTGAACACGCCCCCTTGAGAATACGGGGTAAAGGCTGAGCGGGCACCATAGGTCAAACCGGCATTCACCCGCAGCTCATCGTTAAGCCAAGAGGTAAAGCGGCCACCTAAGATGGTGTTTACCACCTGTAGCCCCACGTAATCAGGGTTGTTGCGGCTAATGCCTTTACCGCCGATCAGGAAAGTGGTTTCGATGGCATCACCCTTGTTGACCAGCAGTACCTTGCTGGCATCTAGCTGAGGTTGTCCCTTGGCCAGATCTTGCTTGGTGATCGCCTCGCCGTTCTGCCAGTCGCCAAACAGCTTGTCGAGCTTAGCCTTCATCTCACTTGGCTTGAAATCGCCGACCACAGAGAAGGCGATATTTTGCGGCTGGTAGTAACTCATATGAAAGGCGCGCAGTTGATTAACCGTCAGCTCTGCCAGTGAATCCCGGTTGCCCGATGCCGGATTACCATAAGGGTGATCGCCAAACACCAGCTTGTCGAAGTAGCGGTGGATCACCACTCGAGGACTCTCTTTTTCCTGAGCCAGGCCCGCCATTTCGCGCTGGCGTAACTTGTCGAATTCGTTGGCGTCGAAATCTGGGCTGCGCAGCAGATCCCGCACCAGCGGTAGCAGCTTATCGGTATCTTTTGCCATAAAGTCGACATCGATAAAGCTACCCTCTTTGCCCGCATCGGCGGCAATTGAGGCCCCCAGGAAATCGACCATCTGCTCGATATCTGACTTACTCTTGCCGTTAGCACCCAGCAGCAGGGATTTAGCCGTCATGCTGGCTACCCCAGAAGTCGTGTCGTTGACTGCGCCGGCGCGCACCACGGCGCTGACAGTGATGAGCGGCACCTCGGTTTGTGGCATCAGATAGACTGTCATGCCATTGGCCAGTTGATACTGCTCGTAAGCCGGCATGCTAAAGCTGCCGGTATCGACAGTCTGGCTCGGCGTCGTCGCACAGCCAGCCAAGGTGAGCGCTCCGGCCATCATGGCGGCCGTGCCCAGCTTAGCAAGGCTTTGAGGGAATTGAGTCAATAGGGTCTTCATTGGTCACTCTCCTCTGTGGCCGCTAACACGCCAACGGTACGGTTGGCGCGGCGTAAATAAGTTTGCGCGACGCGCTGAATATCTTCTGGGGTCACCTTGCTATAGGCTTCTGGCGCATTAAATAGTTTCTCAAAGCTGCCGAAATAGAGCTCATAGGTACCCAGGGTATTGGCCTTGCCATTGATGGTTTCCATGGTTCGGTAGAAATTCATCAACTTGATGTTTTTCACCTTCTCCAGCTCATCCTGAGTCACGCCTTCACGGGCGATACGATTGATCTCGCCTATCATGCCTGTCTCAAGCTCTTTGGCTGTGATACCAGGATTGGCCACGCCCATGACATAGAAGAGGTTCGGGTCGAAACTCATCGGCATATAGGTCTCCACCTCAATGGCGACTTGCTTCTCCACCAGCCCTTGATAGAGGCGTGAACTATTGCCTGTGGTGAGGATAGAAGAGAGTAGATCCAGGGCGTAGTAATCCTGGTGTGAAGTTGCCGGTACATGGAAGGCCAGCATCACGTTGGGCGTGCTCACCGACGCCTTTTGCACGAAGACGCGACGTTCACCCTTCTGCAGCGGCTCAACCGTCTTCACCTCGCGAGGTGGGGTCTGAGCAGGAATAGGCGCAAAGTATTGGTTGGCTAACGCCTTCACCTCATTGAGCTTCACATCACCGGCGATCACCACCACGGCATTGTTCGGGGCATAGTAGGTCTTGTGATACTGCACCAGATCTTCTAGGGTCCAGGCGGCAATGTCTGACTCATGGCCTATAACAGACCAGCTGTAAGGGTGCGCGCGAAAGGCTGCGCCTTTGATCTCTTCTTGCAAAGTACGCCAGTTGGAGTTTTCCAGCCCTGTGGTGCGCTCAGATGCCACCACTCCACGCTCACTCTCCACCATCTCTGCATTGATATCCAGATTGGCAATACGATCGGCCTCGAGATCGAAGATGGTTTCCAGCGCATTAGCCGGGAACCAGTTGGTATAGACGGTTAAGTTTTCTGTGGTGTAGGCGTTATTGGCACCGCCTGCCGCTTCCATGGTGCGGTCGAACATCTTAGGACCATATTTTTTCGAGCCATTAAACATCATATGTTCGAAAAAGTGTGAGATACCGGTAATGCCAGGAACCTCGTTGCGAGAGCCCACCTTCCAAAACAGGTACATATTGGCATTGGGGATAGATGCATCTTCGAGCACCATAATTTTCATGCCGTTATCTAAGGTGAAGCTCTTTATATCTTCAGCCTGAGTAGCCTGCGCCCCCATTGCGGAGAGTAATCCCCCTATGGTTAGGCACAGTGCGATTATCTTTCGCATCATCTGTCGTTCCCTCATTCGTGAGCAGATAGAATTTATCTCGGTATCGAGGACCGCCAAGGCAAATGCCCTCGCTATTTGAAACCTAAATACCAATCGTAGTAAATAACTGCTCATCCTAGCTTGTTAAAACGCTCGAAAACGGCGTTAGTATTTTTGATAGTAGCATCACTAGCTATCAAAAAATTCTGCCTTGTTCTCAAGCGTTTTTCTTACGCAATTTCTGATCACTTACTTACTGTGATTCGTATAAGAGGTGAAATTATAAATAAGATCAAGCCTGTTGTAGCAATTATCGCCAAAGAGAATTGTAACTTATTGCTTTTGTGCCATGCTAAGAAAAAAGCATGGCCACATTAACCCAAGGGAGAATTCACCTTGCCGTCAGCCACAGAAATTGACTTGGCTTACCTTAATCGCATCAACTGCAACACGGAAGCCCAGCTGCAGATACTCACACCGCTCAGACCCATTAGACTCAGAACCCGGCTCATCGGCATCGATCCCGACAACGCCATTATCCTCGCCTTAGGACAAGACAAATATTGGCAGGCCGCCCAGGAGTACATCACCCAGGGCCAGGGGGTTGTGGTGCGCCTAATCAACAGCGACGACCCGGAAGCCAACATTTTGGCCTTTCGCAGTCAAATCAAAACCCTGCTTAACCACGCCGGTCGCTGGTTAGTAGTGAAATACCCTAAGACGCTTCAGAGTGTGGCGCTGAGGCAACATAGCCGCATCCCGGTCAATGTACCCGCCTCGATACATGAACAGCAGGCAGAGAGCGAGTCGCCACTTCTCTGTTCAAGCGGATTTTTACAGGATATCTCAATCAAGGGGGGCGCCTATATAGGCAATGAAATAGAAGGCGGCACGCTCAACAAGACCTATCTGTTACAGGTCAAGCTTACCCAGTCTGAAGAAACCCTAAGTGTGCCCATCATACTGAAAAACATTCAGCCACCGGGCGTGGGACGGCAGCAGTTCCAATATGGATTTACCTTAGATGACGCGCATATGGAGGAAGATCAGCAGGGCTTTGCGCAAAAGGTGATCATCAACCACCTGATGCAGCAACCCAAAAGCTAGCCGATTTGAGCCTTGGTAAAAAAGACGACATCTTTGTCTATGACTTCTAATTGCCAATTGAGCTGCTTGGCGACCCACTCAAAGGTCGCCTGGCTATAGAAACAGATATGGGTCAGATCCTGCTTGTAATGCCAATGAGCAAAAGCCGCCTGACTCAGCACTCGCTTGGTCATCACAGCTAAGCAGCTACCGGGCTTCATCATGGCGTCAAGGCGGGCAAGCAAACCTTGCGCATCTGCCACATGCTCAATCACCTCTGTCATGGTGATAAAGTCATATTGCTTCTCGAGCAACGCCTCATGGGGGAAGTAGTAGAGATCGTAATTATCCATGACAATGCCCACCTCATCGGCCATGACACTTATGGTGGGGCCAGGGCCACAGCCAAAATCCAACCCCTTATGGGCAGGGGTCAAGCGCTCAAGCAGGGGAAGCCAGGTACGCCCCAGGAAACGCCGATAGCCGGCATCTTCACTGTCGTTTTCATGATGATCATAAAACGCCTTCTCATCCTCGGCGCTTAAACGGTATTGTTCAGGAACACTCACCAGCTGGCACTGGCCGCAGATCAGGTATTCTCTGTGTTTATCGCGATGAAATAAACTTAAGTGTTCACTATGACAAAGGGGGCAAAGACTCACGCAGCATCCAATTAGAGTTAGGGTTTAGGAATTTTTCGATCTTGCGCCGCCGCATCGATCGCGTCTTTTAAATATTTAGCCTCTCGGCTTTCACGCTCATTAAACTGTCGCTGGGCTTTCTCCCGTTGCGACTCTTGCCATTCACCCGATTGCTGGCGCTTGAGCACTTCCTTTTCCCGTGTCTGGGTGTCTTTAGCCGCCTCCCTGGCTTTCTCAAGTTGCTCGGCCTCGGTTTGGCGTGCAATCTCGCTGGCCTCCTCGGCAGTCGGGCTGAGGCGCTTATGTTCTTTGGCGGCGAGATTCAGACTCAAGCCGACCAGTAATACCAAGGCAAGACGGGGCATCATGGCGTTAATCATGACAGTTATCCTTAACTAATCGAGAGGTGTGAGCCGATTTTAGCACTATCGTCATCACAACGTCGAAAAACCTTTCCACACACGCTTAGGCGTGCGAAACGTCATAAAAAAGCATTAAAAATAGCGCAAAAACCTATCCTTAGGTTTGAGTCTGCTCCTGATTCGCGGTACTTTTAACCATACCTATAATGAGGCTATCACTTAAGCCACTGTAAATTAACGTCTCATTGCCCTATCTCATGGAGCACCCTATGGGCCCTTGGTTAACTTTATTGGCGCAGCTAAGCAGCGCACAGCCTCAGACTCAGCGGCAACTCGAACGTTGGCGTGAGGACGACTCTGCTTTCTTAGCTATCCTCAAGGGCCACTCCTTCATAGGCGCCAACCAAGGCACCCTGGATTATTTTCAAACCCAGCTGGACAGCTTTATCAATGCCACACCCTATGACTTCTCTCCGCGCATTCAGTCAAATGGCATCAACAGCATAGAACGTGCGCAGCAGTTAATTGAGCGAGTCCATCAAGGTGAGCACATCAGCATCAACTGGCTGCATATGAGCCAGCTGGGTAGCGAATTACCCACCTTGGTCAGCATGCTACCTGCCAAGCTAGGCGATGCAGAGGTCATTCTGGCCCGTTTCGACCCCGCCGACAGACGCGCCAAGCGGCGGAACAACATCTCTAACGGCTTCGAGCGCCTACCTGCACAACTGATCTCCAGCATACTGGAAGATAGCGCCGAGGCGGTTTACATCAGTAATGACAAACATGAGATCATCACGGTTAATAAAGCTATGTGCCGCATCTGTGGCTATAGTGCCGATCAGCTGCTCCACAAAGGACCAGACGAGCTACAGGGCTTTAGCGATGCCAGCCAATGTCACAGCGACTTCCTACAGAGCCTGGAAGATAGAGGCAGCTGGCAGGGAGAAACCACTAAAACCCGCTCAGACGGCAGCCAATTTCCCGCCTGGAAGAGTTGCCACAAGATACAGATCGATGGTGAGATCTATTATGTCACCCTGTTCAGCGACATCAGCGCCAAGAAACGCCTGGAGTCACGCCTGACAGAGCAAGCCATGGTGGATACCCTAACAGGCCTGCCCAATCGACATCAGCTCAAGCTGCATCTGGATCAAGCCCTTTCCGAGGTCAAACAGCAGACAGGTAAGCTGGGCGCCGTGATGTTTATGGATCTCAACGGCTTTAAAAATGTGAATGATTGCTTCGGCCATGCCACCGGCGACAAAGTACTGCAACTGGTGGCCGCCCGCCTCGAAGCCAGCTGTATCGATAAGGCTCATATCGCCAGGCTCGGTGGCGATGAGTTCACTTTAGTCTTAACCGATTACCACAATGTTGACGAGATAGAGGCCGTCTCCCAGCAGTTGCTCGCCATTTTTGATGCTCCCTTTGAGATCAACGGTCAGAAATTTTATCTGGGCACCAGTGTTGGCATCGCGCTATTCCCAACCCATAGCGATCAAGCTGCTCAGCTGCTCAGCTGTGCCGATACCGCCATGTATTGTGCCAAGAAGAGCCCTAATCATGTGCTCTTCTATGACAACAAGATGCACAAAGATGCTCAGCATAGACTCAAGACCATCAACGACCTGCGCCATGCCTTTAGCCTGAATCAGTTCCAACTGGCCTATCAGGTGATTGTGGATCTTGAGGGTAACCAGGTGATTGGCGTCGAAGCCCTGCTGCGTTGGCACAAGAGCGATGGCGAGATCATAGAGGCCTGCGATTTCGTGCCTCTGCTGGAAGAGACGGGCTTGTTGATCAATATAGGTCAGTGGGTACTCACCACTGCCTGTACTCAAGTCGCCAAATGGCAAGATGAGCTGAAAAAGCCACTACAGGCCTGCGTGAATGTGTCGGCAACCCAGCTCGAACATCCCGATTTTGTCCAACAGGTCAAACACGCGCTGGCGTTGAGCCACCTGCCCGCCTGCAACCTGGTACTGGAGATCACTGAGTCGGCGCTACTGCGCCAACCCATGCGAGTTAAACAGACCCTAAGCCAGCTAAAGGCGCTGGGCGTGCGTATCGCCATCGATGATTTTGGCGCGGGGCTATCGTCTCTTAGCAAGCTGGGGAATCTGCCTATAGACACGCTGAAGATAGATGCGGGCTTCGCCGAACGGCTCAACGAGCCTCAAGGAAGAGAGCTCTGTCAGGCAATGATCCAACTCGCCCAGGCACTTAATATTCAATTCGTGGTTGAAGGCGTCGAGACCCTGGAACAGAAACAGATACTGTCAGGCATGGGTAAAGGGTTTGCACAAGGGTATTTCTATGGATATCCGGCAGCGGCGGGGCAGTTCACCAAGGCAAACTTCATGGCCCATTGAACCGATAACTGTGTCAGCACCTCTAGGGCAATACTGCCTCCCTGCATGGACAGTAAACTGACACAGCTATCTGACCACCCTATCAAGGGTGACTAAGACTATTAAACCCTAAATTACCTAACATTATCGTGATCTATGCCATAGGCTGATCTGCCAATTTATATCTGCTTCACAGTTTTACCATTGCCTATTTCTGGAGATACCTTTGCCTCACCTCTGGCGGCATAGCATCGAGTCTTTGCCGTACCAAGGCCGCTAAGGCATCGGTGAGCGGTGACACATCACAGCTTGGTTCCAAGGTTTCAATGGCCAATGCCGCCGCCTCAAGGGTGGACAGGCTATCATCGCGTTTGGCTTTGCGTATGGTGTATTTAGACGGGGCGTCGAGATCCAGATGCACCGCAGGATACTCGGCCAACCAGGGATTTAACTTAAGCAGCTTAAAAGCTTTTCGCCAAGTACCGTCGAGCAGCAGCAAGATCGCTTCATGGTTATTCTCAGGTGACTCTAGCGGCTGACTGGTTTCACTCGGGTAGAGCAACAACACTGGCCGGGTCTGGGCCTTAAGGTAGGTCCTCAAGTCGGTAAAATCCGTCGGCGTCTCCCCTACCACCAGTCGCAATCTATCCCCCATCACGGCTTGCATCAGCTTTACACTGTTCTTGGCATGTGACACCTCACTCGGGTGTTGCAACACAATCAGCTCGACATGGGTCGACAGCGGCCGAATGTGCTCGCACAGGCAGGCATTCACAGGGTATTGGCATTTGGGACAAACAGGACGGCTCACAAGATCCTCAATATTAATGGGTAGGCGCTGAATACTAACCTAACTAACGCAAAAGGCGGCTTGCTCTGGAACTGACGCATAAAAATCAAACCTTTACACAACAATTACTTAACAAATATAATCCGCTACCGGGCAACAGCTCGTATACCAGCAAGATTATAACGGGCAGCAGAGTGTTATCACAGCATGGATGCAGCCTTCATCATGACAACAAGGAAGAAAAATGAAAAAGCAGCTACTCACACTCCCCCTTCTCTTAGGTTTAACCACACAGGTATTTGCCGGTGAAGCCGTTAACACCTTCCAACATGAAGCCAATGTGAGCTTCGGTACCGATACCGATAACTTCGAAGACGGTCTGTGGAATCTTGACTACCGTTTCTATTTTGAGCCGGTGAAAAATAACAATGCCCCCCATGCTTTAGCCGGATTTTTAGCACAAAGCTCCTATCTCGGCGGTATGTATGCCCAGACCAACGCCTATGACGATACGGTGAGATACAGTGTAGATGGCCGATATGTGATGGCCTCAAATTGGTTTATTGGCGCCAATTATCTCTATCTCAACGTAGATAGCAGTGAGTTTTTAAGTTCTCCAATAGATGAAGATGAAACCGGCTATGGCATAAACCTTGGCTATTATTTTAACGATAGCTCCGAAGTCGCCATCTATTATCAATATCAAGGCAACTCAGACTCTTGGAATCTAAGCACTGCAGAAGTTATTACATTCGATAAAGACAGCGATCTATACGGCGCCCATATCCGTAGCTACTTTCCGCTGCAATCCACCACAGGCTTAGATTTCAAGGCCCAAATAGAATATGGCCAACTGGAAACCAGTAATACCATAAGTTCACAATTAGAAGTGGCTGGTTATCACAATGACACGACTCAAGTGAGCCTGAGCGCAGACTGGTATATCACCCCAGCCTGGTCTGTTGGCGCCGGTTATACTTGGTTAAATAGCGATGCAAAAATCCAGTGGCTCACCCCAGATAATGGTATTAACACAAATACCTTTGAGGACAGCATCAACCTGTTTAGCCTATCGACACAGTATTGGTGGCAGATCTCCAACCACTTCGCCGCCAACTTCGCTGGGGTAAAGCGATTTTCCGATGAAGATTTCGCCGATGATTTTCTTATCGGCATAGGGGTAAACGCCCGCTTCTAACATCAGGCGAAAAAAAAGCCTGCATTGAGGTCACTAATGCAGGCTAAAAGGGTGTTACTAATGAATTGGATTACGGCTATCAGTGAGCGTGACGCTCTTGGTGCCAGGCATCTAGTCGGCCCATGTTCATGGCGACCAACAACAGGCTTGCCAAGCCACCCATGACGACGACCACGGCGTAGGGAGCGGTGAGCGATGTCTGCTGCACCAGTCCTGCCAAAATAGAGGCGCCACTCATCTGGATAAAGCCAAGCATGGCGGTGGCCGTACCGGCGCGCTCACCAAAGCCTGCCAATGCCATACTGGTCGCCGGGCCGAGCAGCAGGGCAAAGCCGATACACAGCAGCATCATAGGCAACATAAAACCAAAGGCCGCCGCCAGTCCTGTCTGCGGGCCAGCCCACTGTACCCCAAGTTGCAATAGGG
Organism: Shewanella sp. ECSMB14101; assembly: GCF_000773485.1. Taxonomy (NCBI): domain Bacteria; kingdom Pseudomonadati; phylum Pseudomonadota; class Gammaproteobacteria; order Alteromonadales; family Shewanellaceae; genus Shewanella; species Shewanella sp. ECSMB14101. The sequence goes on from NZ_JSFF01000023.1 coordinate 12,046, forward strand.
CAGAGACCAACATGGTGCTTAGCGCTAGGATCACTGTCGGACGGTTACCCAGCTTCTGAATCACCACTGGCGCGGCAAAACAGGCTGCGATGTTCACTAAAGCGTTGAGACCAAACAGACCGCTGAAGGTCAGCTCGGACACGCCTATTGTCTCGATAAGCCACACAGGCGAGTAGGAAACATAGGCGAGAATTGCCGCCATACCAGCCATACAGGCAAAGGCGTAGAACATAAAGTGCGGATCGATCAGCACAGGCTTATAGCGTGACCAGCGATAGAGCGGCCCTTCGGTCACGGTATTCGCGGGGCGGGTCTCCGGCAGGCGATAGCCGACGATGATCATGATAATGATGGCGTACAGCGTCATAAACACGAAGGTAGAACGCCAGCCAAACTGCAGCGCCAACAGGCCGCCTAGGGTGGGTGCCAACGCCGGGATCACACAGATCACCCCATTCAGATAACTGTAATAACGAGCACCTTCTTTAGGCGTAAAGCAATCTCTGACGGCACTAAAGACCACGATAGAGGTTGAGCAGGCGGCTAAGCCTTGTAGCACGCGGGCCAGTTGCAGCCAATGAAACTCCATCGCTACCACGGCCAATAGACTGCTGGCGATATAGAGCAGCAGACCACCCAATGCAATAGGGCGACGACCATAGCGATCCGCCAGTGGGCCTATCAACACCTGACCGACCCCCATGGCAAACAAAAACAGCACTAGCGTCGATTGCACCTGACTAGCAGACACGGCAAATTCAGCCGCCATGACTGGCATTGAGGGCAGATAGATGTCGATGGCAAGGGGGCTCAAGACCACCATTAACATGAGTATGGGTAACAGGTTTCGACGCATATTTCTCTAATTTACATAGGGGTTAAGGTAATAGGGAGCATTTTAGACCAGCCTAGTTATGAACAGAAATGGTATAATTTCAAAAGCTAATTTCCTTTAAGGAATATCATTATGAATCTCGACAACCTGGCCCGAATCGATCTAAACCTCTTGGTCATGCTGCAAGTCCTACTGGAAGAGCGCAGCGTTACCCGCGCCGCCAGCCGCCTGCATCTAAGCCAATCCGCCCTGAGTAAGAGCCTCAACCGTCTGCGTGATACCTTAGGCGACCCACTCTTTATACGCACCGCACACGGCCTTAAACCCACGGCCCATGCCGCCTATCTTGGCCAGCAGCTGCCCGACATGTTGCAGGGACTCTATCTGCTGACCCAGCCGCCGAGCTTCAATCCCGCCAGCAGTCGGCGCCAGTTCTCTTTTGCCATGGTCGAGAGTGCCTATGAGACGCTGATCCCCTACTTTATCGGGCCCCTGCTCAATAATGCCCCCAACCTCAGGTTGGACTCCTATCTTTGGATGGAGAAATCCCTCTCCTCGCTACAGAAGGGGCAGATAGATTTCGGTATTACTGGACGGGATATCAATCCGCAGTCGGATCTCATCATCGACCGGCTACCTGAAGGGATAGCTCATCAGACGCTGTTTACCGACTATCAGGTCTGTCTGGTTCGCCAGGATCATCCCATGCTGCCAGCCATCAGAAATCATCGATGGGATCTGGATATCTATCTGGAGATGTCCCATGTACAGGTACGCTGCGAGGGCAATGAGTGGTGGGCACTGGACTACTTTCTGGCTAAATCGGGTAAGCGTCGCCACCTGAGCACCACAGTACCCGATTTCTATGGCGCCGCCAGTGTCTGCGCTCATAGCGATCTGATCTTTACCTTACCCTCCAGTTTTGCGGCCCATGCCCGCAAACTCTACGCCCTGGAGGAGTTGCCCCTGCCCTTCGATTTCCACTCCCTGGCCTATGTATTGCTATGGCATGAGCGCAATAACGACGAGCCAGGACATAAGTGGATACGCGAAACCATCTGCAAGAGTGTTGCCCAGGCATTTCATCAAGACTAATGCCGTAAATCGGCGCTTGGTTCAGCTTAGGTTAACCTTGAACTGGTTATGATGCTTGGGTAGCCACGGAGACATTCAGTAACATTTTACGGCTTAGATTAAACGAATTTAACGTGATCTCGCTGGGCTGTATGTGCACAATCGAGCCATTAATGCAGGGCATATCGAACAGAAATTCAACCTGAAAGTTAGACGGCCCTTAGGGAGAAACTATGATTTATCATCAATTTCAACAGACGCCTTTTCAGCATAGGTTCTCGGGTACTAAAGGCTGGATGGCCTTCGCAATCGGTTTAGTCGTCATGACATTGGTCTTGCTAGCGCTTCCCTTTGTCATTCTCGTCGGCGCCTTAAGCTTTATTATCCTGAGCCTGTTTGGCCGGGTCTTTCTTAAGCGCCAGCTGGCAAAGTTTCGCCAGCAGGGGAACGCCGCCTTTGGCGAGCGTACAGCAGGTTTTGACCAAAAGGGATATTCGGCGCGGTCATTTGACACCGCATCGCCCTTCGGTCAAACCCAGGCCCCACGTCAGGGACGTACCTTCGAGCACGACCCTAACGAATAATACCAATCACAGTAAGTGGTCAGAAATAGCGTCGGATAAACGCAGTTATCGAGCGTTTAAACAAGCTAGGATGATCAGCTATTTACTAGGATTGGTATAATCTCACTCGCCGCCCTTGGTCTGGCCAATAGGGCGGCAAATACCCTCCAGGCCTGTGCTGTGTCACGGGCCTGACCCGTCACATATTCCCCGACACTGGCCTCGCCAAAGTGATAGTTAATCACATAGCTGCGATTAGAGCGGTAGAAGTCTACCCGCTGCGCCGCCTTAGCACTGCTATACAAACCAAACTCCACTAACGTTTGCGCCGCCTGATCAGCATCGATTTCACCGTCGATAAACTGCCGGCACACCAATTCATCCATATGGGCTAAGCCTTTGTAGGCATCCATCACCCTATGATAGTGGTGAATATCGCCCTCAATACCCGCCAAAGGCATTAACACCTCCCGCTCGAAGGCAATAATTTCTGCCTTGGACATCAAGAGTGACAATCCATAGTTGGCACTGCCCTCAGAGAGAAATGAGATAGGGCTGTAAAGCGGGTAAACAGCATATTCCATCCAACCCAGGCCCATAACCAGATCCCGTTCTTGCAGCAGGTTAAACAGATGATGCCCCGGATAGCCTTCGTGGCTGGCCAGCTCCATTGCCCGCTCCAGATACAAGGGATGGTCTTGATTGAGCTGGATAAGACTCGTGTAGTCACCCTGATACCAGTTGTAGGCAGTCCAGATCTTATCCTTGACGAACTCCACCCTAAAGCGCTCCTCTTCCGGCAGCACAATATGTTGCCGCGTCACCGCTCTAGCCTGCTCCACCGCGGCGGTAAAGACCTGAGGCACCTTGTCAAACGGCACGATAAACGGGCGCCGGTACGCTTCAAACCTTGAAGTCAGACTCCCCTCACCCGGCAATAGCCTATCGAGCTCGGCAAGGGTCTCACTAAAGTGACTCAGCTGATGCTTAGGCGCTTTAGCATCATAGAGAGCCAAAGATTCCTGATCGAAACTCAGCGACTCCCCCATGAGTCCGGTTAAATAACTTGCCACAGAGGTCAGTTGTTTGGTTAAAAAGCGATGTCGCTGGATGAGCGCCTGACAATCTAACCCCTTGCTTACCTTGTCACACTCCGCCCTTAACGAAGCACAGTCAGCGACCAGTTCAGTAAGCGGCCTAAGGCTCGCCTGGGCTTGCCAGTCAGCGGGACCATAATAGGCGTCGACATAAAGAGGTTGATGACAGCCTATCGCCAAGACGAGTTTGATATAGCCTTCGGCTAAGGCGTTGAGCGTCCTGTTAGAGGTAGCGCACTGGGCCGCAGCAGAGGTTTGATGGCAGATGACACAAGCGGCCGTTTGAGGATGAGACACAGAGACTCCACACCAGCTGAGAAACAGAGGCGCTCATTAAGCCACAAATGAATATTGTATGCAATGAGAAAGGGGTTATTCGGGATCGCTCAAAAGCTCGCGAGCACGCTGCAGGGCTTTTAGTTCATCGGGGGCCTGAGTGACCGCCAATACCTTATCTATCTGCAGGGTCAGCGACTCCCACAAGGGGGCTATCACCTCTTTTTCGCGGGCGTTGCCACGCTGCCGGGCCATCTTGAGTAGCGCCGCCGAGCCTACCACATCGATACGACCTAAGATGCCATCGGCCAGGGCGATGCTCAGCTCTATCATGGCCGGCACGCTGTGACCATATTTCACCGCTTCTCTCAGATAGCGCTCGGCCAAGGAAAAATCATTACCCAGGGCATTCTCATTGTTCAGCATCTGCTGGGCACAATGCAGCATGGCATCGAGTTGTCCCTGCTCGGCGGCCTCGGCCATCCACTGCTCGCTCGCTAGGGGATCGGGCTGACACCCTTCGCCGCGCGCCAACATCAGGGCAAGATGATATTGTGCATGGGGAAAACCCGCCTGAGCGGCACTGGAGATGTAGTGATAGGCCTGAGCATAGTTGGCCTGTTGATAATAGAGCACGCCCAGATTCGCCATCGCCTCAGACTGCTCGCGATCGGCGGCGGCCTGAAGGTAGCGATAAGCCAGTTGGGTATCGACACTGATCTGCTCACCACCGACCAGATAGAAATACCCCAGCAGTGCCATGGCATTAACCACACCCGCCTTGGCAGCGGCAATAATGGCACTCTCTCCGGCCGCGGCATCAACCTCGCCCGCATAGCCGTGCAGTAAACTCACCCCATGTTCGTGCTGAGCCTCAGGCAGATAAGGGGCAGCCAGGGCAAACCAATGGGCCGCCTGCTTAAAGCTTGCTTCGCTATCAAGCTTAGGCTCGGCATCAGCCTCATCACGCAGCGCCTGCTCCTGCTCCTTCTGCATCAACGCCTTTGTCTTGAGTGACATCCCCACCAAATATTGCGCCTGGGGATCGTTCTCCATCACGGCGCGATAACAGAGATCCCGCCCGGCAAAGGCATCGAAAGGCTCAAATTGATATTCAGGTGCCTCGCCATCACAGAACATGGGATAAAGCTCTTCCACCAGTTTAACCAGGCGCTCAATTGCCTTTTCAGCCAGTTGCTGCAACGCCTCTTGGGTGAGGTGATATTTCTCAGGGTGAGCGCCGCGGTTACCATCGCCGCGCAAACGGTGCAATGCCCGGGTCACCCTGACATTGATCACGCGCTGACGGTTGAGGGTTTCGATGCGGTCGTAAAGATTAGGGCTGTCGAACACCAACTGCTGAGATGAAGCCAGCTTATCGGTCAACTTATGGGTAAAGCTACGGACATGTAACAGTGCCTGGGTCGGCACGTCTCGCACATAGTTCTTGGCCACACGATAGTCTTCACCTAAGTCGCGAGAAAATTGGCTAACCAGTTCGATATCGCTAAGCAAGGTGAGGACTCCGTGGGTATCTATTTATCGGTTATATGCAGTGAAATAACTGGGCTTACACCTGCTCATCAATACTTGGGCGTGACACCATATAAAGACGAAACAGAGCAACGTTAACGAATAGCCCAAAGAAGGCCACTAGCACTTCGACCACCAGCATCAGAGGGAAGCCCCCGTTCTGTGCCAGGCTAGACAGGGTGCCACCGATCAGCGAGATCGGAATATATAGCATGAGTACCAGCAAGGTTTTAAAGGCGATAGGGCCACTAAATCTAAAGCTCCCCTTAATCGCTTCAAGCGGTGTCAGGCGCTCAACCACCACCATAAAATTGACATAGGCCAGACGGGCAAAGACGTAAATACTGATCACCAGGCCCACCAACCAAAGAGGGCCAAATGCCGCAAATAGCATCACGGGCGCCAAAATCGCCAAACCAGAAAAGACACCAGCCAACAGCAGCGGCGGAACAAAGCTCACACTGGTCTTAATGACCTGACCAGTCGAGGGCTCGTGACCGTGAGATCGCACCTCCATAAACAGAGTCAGAGCGGCGATCAAGAGTGAAAACACCAGCAATAGCACCATCATAGCGACCATATGGGGCACGCCAAACTGAGGATTTTCCAGATCGGCGTTATTGATCTCCATCCCCAACCACATCTGAATGCCCACCTGAACAAACAAAATAGGCACTGTTAAGATAGCTAATTGGCGAATATGATTACGAAAGAAGTTATAAGCTTCGGTCAAAATCGCTGACAATGACATGTGACTTTCCATTAGATAGTTATAAACCAACTTGTAAGTGCGACAGGATACCGAAATTTCAGCGCTAATGCACAACAGATGTCTAAAAATAGATACAAAATTAACGCCCGCCTAGGCTAGAATGAGCCTTAAATTTAGCACTTATCACCAGAGGATGGCGATTCATGAAATTTTCCACTATCAGCTCCTTTATCATTGGTACTTTACTGCTTAGCAGCCCGGCATCGGCAGGCTGGTTTGACGATCTCACCAAGCAGGAACAGAGCCAGCCGACTGCGACCCAGACACAAAACAACGATCTGGTTGGGTCGGTCATGTCTCAACTCGGCTTAAACCAGAACCAGGCGGAAGGTGGACTCGGCAGCCTGCTTTCGTTAGCCAAAACCACTCTGGGCGGTGACAGCTTTGGCCCTATCGCCGAGGCGATACCCGGTATCGATGGTCTGCTATCCGCTGCGCCACAACTCGATAGCGATTCAGGCATGTCAGGCTTATTGTCTAAGGCTGGCGATCTGGGCAGCTCACTTCAAGGCGGCGCCAAGGTGTATGACTCTTTCGAAAAACTCGGTATTTCCAAAGAGCTGGCTATGCCCATGGTGGATATAGTGAAAGGCTATCTCGACGCCAATGCTGGCGCCGGTACCACAGATCTGCTGATGCAGGGCCTGGGGGCTATACTCTAACTCTCCATGAAAAAGAGTTCATCTGTATCGGATGAACTCTCTGTCACTCTGGCACTCTAAATCCCTATCTCAGTCAAAAAGGTACGAGTGATGATCGCCAAGCTTAAACAGTTTCTCACCGCCCAGACTCACTCGGAATCCCCCGAGGAGAAGGCCAAGCATCTTCAGTTGGCTGCCGCCAGTCTGCTGCTGGAGGTCGTCTATGCCGATCAAACCATAGATGAACAGGAAGCCGCCTTACTGCCTGAACTTTTGACCTCGGCGCTGTCGCTCACCCCATTGGAAGCACAATCCTTGGTGCAAGAAGCCAAACAGGCACAGGGCAATGCCACTTCACTGTATGAGTTCACCAAAGAGATCAACGACCAATGCAGTCTGGAGCAGAAACAACAGCTAATTCTGGCAATGTGGACCCTCGCCTATGCCGATGGCAACCTCTGCCGCTATGAGGATCAGATCATCCGCCGCACGGCAGAGCTCCTCTACCTCAAACACAGCGAACTGATCCAGCTCAGAAACGCCACGATCAACAAGACGCGCTAACAATTCCCCCTTTAGGGCTTAGCAAACTTAAGCACATAGCGACTTGTCTTGCCGCGCACAGCTTGATCAAAGGCCGACACAGTGAGCTTATCTTCTGGATTTTCCAGCAGGTCCAAACTCCCCAGTAGCTTAAATCCAGCTGCTTCCATAGCGCTCACCACATGAGCCCTAGCCAGTCGATGCAGTTCATGGGCCGTGCTGGTATCACTGCCAACCTGTGCATCATGATCGATAATCGCGACCAGGCCGCCTGGCTTGAGACTGGTAAACATCTGGTTTAAGAGTCTTTCCCTGTCGATGGCTGGCCAACCAGGCTCATCATAATAGGTGTCGTGGAAGCCTAAGATAAAGAAGATCCTGTCAAAGCTTGCCTCAGGCAATTGCAGATCGTCGGCTTCGCTGATAATCACTTCGGCATTGGGCAGACGCTCCTGATATCGTCGCTCGGCCAGATCCTCCTTGGCAAACGGCAGATAGGCCTGGTTGTTGTGTACCAATACACTCCCCTGCTCACCCACGACTCGAGACAGGAGTTCACTGTAGTAGCCACCACCGGAGAAAAGATCTAATATCCTTTGGCCTGGAGCGACCTCGAAAAAGCTTAGGATCTCACGAGGATGCCGACTCGCATCACGCCCCTTGTCACGGGCCAATCTCTCCTGGCTATCAACCGCAGCATTGATCGCCGCAGCCTCCCCCTGAGCAAAACAACTGTTCACGTTTCCCAACACCATACCTCCCATCAGGCACAACATCGCAAGATTCAAATGCTGCATACTTACTCCCCCCACACATTAACTTATATTTCGAACCAGCATACCCGCAAGATGTAAACCACTGGTTACTAAAATGTAATCAAAAATATCTTAATTTAACTGGAGATTGACTTTTTATTAGCCAAAGCTAAAAAAGGGTGATAAGCCTATAAGTCTGTCGTTTACATTTGCTTACAAATAGGCTGTCTGGTTTGTGGCAAAGAGAATAAGGTAAGGAAGCTTTATGAAACAAACTGCACTGTTAAAACGAACCTTTATCGCCGTCCTAGGTGGTGTCATCACCCTGGCTCTATTCGCTTTCATGGCCAAGCTGATCGATAACCAGCAGCCCAGTGATGAATATGTTATTGCAACGCCTGATCTCAACTTCTCCTTCGAGGAGCAACCACCAGAAGAGAAACAGCACCAAACCGTCATCGAGCCTCAACAAGAACCGATTCAGCCGCCAAGGAATATAAAGGGCTTTGAAAAGAGCGAAACCAGTGAGACAGGGCTGACACCAGGCGTCATAGACATGCCCAAGGTGAACCCGGTAAGTCAGGAGACACGCGAGTTAGACAACAGCAGTGATGCCCTGCCTATCATTCAGGTATCGCCTCAGTATCCCATACCAGCCGCGCAAGAGGGCAAAGAGGGCTACGTACTACTGGAATTTGATATCTCAGCAAGTGGGTCGGTGGAGAATATCAAGGTGATTCAGGCTAAACCTAAGCGGATCTTTAACCAGGCGGCCATAGATGCATTAAAGAAATGGAAATATAAACCTAGGATGGAAGAGGGTCGGGTGATGGCGCAAACCAGGCAACAGGTAAGGCTCGACTTTAAGCTGGATCAACAGATTTAAGCGCTAGGAAAATCGAGCAGGGAGTATAGCGATAACTCCCTGCTAACAAGCTCCCTAAGGGTAAGCCTGCTTACGCACAAGATGGGTCTTCTGCCACCAGAGTAACGGTGCCAGTACCAACACCAACAGCAGGGCATAGAGCATGCTCGCGCCCAGCGCCACGGCCATCGCCAGGCAGAAGATAACCCCCATGATCACCAGCGGCAGATAGCGCTTACTCAGTAGCTTTGCCGCCGCCAGCATAGAAACCAGATAGATAAGCACGAACACCCCATTGGTCCAGGCGATCAAGTGCTCCAGCTCTTGGCCGAGCAGATAGGTCAGACAGATCACCAGCGCCATGGTGAGCAACACGGCCACCAAGGCTCGCACCGGCACTCTGTGCTGGTTAAGCTTGTCGAAATAGCGCGGTAATACCCCTTCACGGCTAAAGCTCCAGATCAATCTCGCCACACTGGCGGTGTAGACATTCACTGTCGCCAAGCCGCCGGCTATCCCCAAAATACCTATCACCTGGGCACCATACCCCCCCAGTAGATGATCGAATGCGGCCACCATAGCCAAGCCCTCGCCCTTAGGGACAAACAAGAGCATGAGCGTGCAGGTCACATACACTAGCCCAACAAGCACTGTGCCTATGATCATCGCCGGCAGCATATCCTTTTCGGGGCGCTTAAAATCATTCGACAGGTGTGTCATCGCCTCGATACCCAGAAAACTCCAGAAGGCGATACCGGCGGCAGCCATCACCAGACTCATATCGCTACCGGCATGGGGCGTGGCCAATTCCAAATCTCCCAATTTTGCACCGCCGGCACCAAACAAGATCACCACCACAGAGACGATGGCCAGGGTGAGAGCAAACTGTAACTTGGCTGAGACCTGTATCCCCTTGAGGTTTAAGCCCAATAACAGCAACAACAAGGCTAGCTCAGTCATCAACTGCTGCCAGCCCACCAGCGGCACCAAGGCATTGATAAATTGAAAGGTCATCAAGATCGCCGCAGGCGTGCCTATGGGCACCACTAAGAGGAAGATAAGACCTGTGGTACGTCCCGCCGTTCGGCCAAAGGCTTTCTCGACAAAATAGGCTGGGCCGGCGGCATGGGGAAACACCCCCGCCAGTCGCGCAAAGACCAGAGTCACGGGAATAATGGCGAGCGTCAGCAAGATCCAGGCAAGCAAAGCGCCGCTGCCGGCGGTGGCTATGGTCATTTCAGGCAGAATAAACACGCCTGTGCCAAGCAAAGTGGTGGCCATCAATCCGGCGCCTTGCCAGCGGCCGATCGTACCGTGATTCTGTTCCATCTTAGGTTCTGTTAGGGTTATTAATGGGGTTAGTATAGACTTAGCGCGTAAAACAGTCTGTCAAAGATTTCCGCCGAAAGGAGCATCTATACCGACACTTTGACGGAATTATCGAAATATACCGACACTTTGTCGGTCAGAGACTTTGGCAGAGACAAGAGAGGATACCTTGGATAAGTTTGATAAGGCCATCATCAGCGCCCTGCGGCAAGACGCCAGGCAGAGTGTTTCCAGCATAGCTGACGCCGTCAGCCTGTCACGCAGCGCCGTCTCCGAACGGATCAAGAAACTGGAACAGACTGGTATTATTCGTGGCTACCAAGTGCTACTGAGCGAATCGCAAAAAGAGGGCGTTTCTGCCTACTTCGAAATCCAGCACCGCTGCCCCCGCTGTGCCGATGTGGTGCATGTGTTTCAGTCGATCCCCGAGGTGATCACCTGCCGCGGCATCACGGGCGACATGGATCTGCTGGTTTATGTGCAGGCCGATTCGATGCGACGGTTACACGAGATCCGCGAATATATCGACGCCCAAACCGACATCATCAAACTCAAAACCCATGTGGTAATGAGCGAATGGATCGACAATCGTGGCTAACGCAGCGATTACCTAAGCCTGAACATGGCTAACAGTTTGGCCGTCTGGTTTCCTTTAGGATACGCTTAGCGATAGACTAACCTTAACTCTTTCATTGATTAAGCCATTATGCAGATTGAAAAAACCGCCGAATTAAATCTTCTTTGGGGCTCACTTATTCTCGAAGAGCTAGCACGCCTTGGGGTACAGCATGTCTGCATGGCACCCGGCTCCCGCTCTACCCCTCTGACACTGGCGGCAGCCAAGCAAAGCAAACTCAAACAACATTTACACTTCGACGAGCGAGGCCTGGGCTTCCTCGCACTGGGACTGGCCAAGGCCAGTCGTGCCCCTGTGGCCATTATTACCACCTCGGGTACCGCAGTGGCTAACCTCTACCCTGCTATCGTCGAAGCCTGGCTGACACAGGTCCCCCTGATCGTCTTATCCGGTGACCGACCGCCAGAGCTTTTGGGTTGCGGCGCCAACCAGGCAATAGTACAACCGGCGATCTTTGCCGACTACGCCAAACAGGTAAACCTGCCGACACCAGATCTGGCGATCCCCCCCCAGGCGCTACTGACCCTACTGGATGAGTCTGTTGCCAACGCCAAACGGCCGGTGCACGTCAACTGCATGTATCGCGAGCCGCTATACCCGAGTTCAATGAGCGCCGACTTTACCCAGTACCTCAGCCCTCTGGGCAACTGGCAACATAGCGTAAATCCCTACAATCACTATGCTGAGGCCAAACTCATCAGTTCACCCGCGCCCGATGCCTTGGCGCGTTTCGTTCACGGTAAAGGGGTGATAGTTGCGGGCACTCTAGCGCCACACGAGCATCCTGAGCAGCTGGTCGAACTGGCACAGAAACTGGGTTGGCCGCTGCTGACCGATGCCCAATCCCAACTCAGGCAACATGGCGCGGCCATCGGCAATATAGACCAACTCCTGCTGCAACCTAAAGCCAAGGCCTTGCTGCAAGCCGCCGATACTGTGCTGGTCTTTGGCGGCCGCCTGTTGTCGAAACGCCTAATCAGTTACTTAAACGAGCAAAAATGGAAACGCTACTGGCAGGTTCTGCCCGAGCAGACCCGCCTCGATCCTAGCCATAGCGCTAAGCAGATCTGGGTAAGCCCCCTTGCCAACTTTACGCAACTGCCCTGGCCCAGATCCTCTGAGGCGAATTGGGCTGTGCAGCTAATAGAGGCTAACGAGCAGCTGGCTACCCTGTTCCAGCAACAGATAGACGACGCCGAATTTGGTGAGGCGCAGGTGGTGCGCGCCGTCGCCAACCAGGGCGAGCAACAACTCTTTATCGGCAACAGCCTACCGGTGCGCCTCTATGATATGTTCGCCCCGATAACAGCCTCGGCGCCCAGCATCTACACCAATCGAGGCGCCTCCGGCATCGACGGTCTACTCGCTACCGCCTGCGGTATTGCGGCGCACAAAGGCCAAGCGACAACCCTGATCATAGGGGATCTGTCCCAGCTACACGATCTCAACTCGCTGGCATTAGCAGCAAAGCAGCAAGGTCCCTTTGTCATCGTCATACTCAATAACGACGGCGGCAATATTTTCAATCTGTTACCAGTGCCCGACGAGAAACTACGTAGCAACTACTATCGCCTTGCCCACGGTTTAGAGTTTGGCTATGGCGCCGCCATGTTCGGCCTGCCCTACAACAGGGTAGAAGATCTATTGAGCTTTAACGAAGCTTATCGCGACGCGCTCGACTATCGGGGCGCCTCCGTTATTGAGGTCTGCGTGGCGCAAGATCAAGCCAGTGAACAGATTGCCCGCCTTGCCAGCTGGATAAAGCAAAGCTGATGCTGGCCTATCGCACCATGGGTAAGGCAGAACTGCCAGCGCTAGTCTTGCTGCATGGCTTTCTGGGCAGTAAAACTGACTGGCAACTCCTGATGCCAAGGCTAAGCCGCCATTTCCATTGCATCGCAGTGGATCTGCCTGGCCATGGCGACAGCCCAGCGCTAGCTGAAACGTCACAGACCACAGGTTTTGACCTGGTAGTTGAGCAGATCTTAGAAGCGCTGGACAAGCTCGAGGTCAAACGCTTTCACCTGCTGGGCTACTCGCTAGGAGGGCGTATTGCCCTGCACTTAGCCGCCAGCGCTCCTGCGCGCTTGTTAAGCATCAACCTGGAATCCTGCCACCCAGGATTAGACAGCGAGCAGGCGCGAACTGAGCGCCTTAAGCAAGACAGTCAGTGGCAAACGCGGCTCTTGTCCCAGCCCTTGGTCGAATTTCTCGACCTTTGGTATCGACAAGGGGTATTTGCCACACTGAACGACAGTGAGAGACAGGCCCTGATCCAAGCTAGGGCAACTAATAACCCTAAGGCACTGGCAAGTATCTATCTGCCGACCTCTCTGGGTAATCAAGCCAATTTGTCGCATATGCCTAAGCAAACAACCATAGAATGGCATTACTATGCCGGAAAAATGGACAATAAATTTCTCACCCTGGCGCAGTCATGGCAGTCGCATCAGCCTATCTCGCTCACTCTATTTGACCAAGCGGGTCACAACGTGCATCTGGCTCAGCCAGAGGCCTTCTGCGATAGCCTTATCGCCAAGCTCAGGACACACTCATGAAACTCATGCACCTTAGCCTCTATCGCTATCAGATCCCTCTGGATAAACTGCTTCCAGTGGGTAAACAACGTATCGACAGTCGCCAGGGGCTAGTACTTAGAGCCTCAGCCCAGGACGATGGGCAAACCCTCGTTAGCGCCGAAGTGGAGATCTCTCCACTGAGCGGTCAAGACGTTGATGAGCAGCCGCTGAAAGGTTTTAGTCAGGAGACACTCGCTGAGGTTATCGAAGAGCTGACACCTATGCTCGATGAGCTGATCACAAGCGATATCGAGCAGTTAATAACCCGTTCTGAACAGACAAGCCTGCCCTCCATCGCTTTTGGGCTATCACTGCTACATGCCAAACTCACAGACAGATTGCGCCCAGCGCGGCAGGGACGACGAGCCATTCCACTGATCTATCAGGCGCAAGACGAGCCGCCTCAGGTATTAGATGCCCGCATCAAGGCGCTCGATGCCTCGACCCACTCGGTCAAAATTAAGGTGGGCCAGACCTCCATGGAGCAGGAGATCGCCATGATCCACAGAGTGCTGGCAATCCGCCCCGATCTAAAGCTCAGATTAGATGCTAACCGCTGTTTTACTCTGTCCCAGGCTATCGACTTTCTCGCCTGCCTGCCGTTAGCTGCAATCGAATATATCGAAGAGCCTTGCATAGAGCGCCAAGATAACAGCTTACTCTTTCAAGCCCTGGGAGTGGGTTTCGCCCTCGACGAAAGCCTCAACGATCCTAACTATCAATTTGCTATGCAAGCAGGATTGGCCGCGCTGATTGTCAAACCCATGCTGCTCGGCTCGCTGCCCCGACTGCAGCAATTGACCCAACAAGCTCATGAGGCCGGTGTCAGGGTGATCTTAAGTGCCAGTTTAGAAGCCAGCTTGGGTATTACAGCCCTGCAAGCCTTGAGCGAGGCGCTTACTCCAGATGAGATACCAGGTCTCGATACCCTAAGTGCCTTTAGCGCGGACCTTCTGGTCTCGACCGGCAAGACCCGCTGCCTGACCCTGGAAAACCTTATCTGCCTAAAGCAAGTCAACCGGGAGGCGGTTTGAAGCAAGACTGTTCACCGCTGCACCTGAGTGCAGCTCAGCATCCAGATAGCGTCGCGATATACTGCTGGCGAGAGGGGAGCTATCAAGCCATCAGCTATCAGGAACTCAGTCAGCAGGTATTAGGCTGCGCAGAGCAGCTAGCCCAATTGGGCCTTGGTAAAGGCGACAAATTGGCCTGTGTAGATCAAAACTCTCTGGCCATGGTAGTGCTGTACTGGGCCTGTGTGGATCTCGGCGCCATCTTCTGCCCGCTGAATCCCAAATTTCCTAAGGCTCAGATCGCCGCTCTGGCCAATCGCTATCAGTTCTGTCATTTCTGGGCAGACAAGGCCTATCAGGCCCTATTACCGCAAGCCAGTTTGTCGCTGACATTTGAGCACCATTTACAGAGCAAGCCACAGGCAATAGACCCAAGCAAGCCCTGCAATATCATACTCACCTCGGGTAGCAGTGGTATGCCCAAGGCCGCCGTGCACTGCCTGAACAATCATATCGCCAGCGCCCAAGGTTCGACTCAGCTCATCCCCCTGACGCAGGGAGATAACTGGCTCCTATCACTGCCAATGTTTCATATCGGCGGCCTGGCTATAGTCAATCGCTGCGCCTTGGCGGGGGCGGCCCTCACACTGCCTGCCCCTGAGCTCTCCTTGGCAGAGCAACTTAAGGCACGACCACTGACTCACCTCTCCTTGGTGGCAACTCAGCTACTCAGATTGCTTAATGACGCACCCGAGACCCTTAAGGGCCTCAAGGCGCTGCTGCTGGGTGGCGGCGCCATCGATGAACAGCTAATCGCCCGGCTCGAGCCTCTGGGGATCCCCGCCTATACCAGCTATGGCATGACAGAAATGAGCTCGCAGATCACCACGGCCAGGGCAAACGCGCAAGGCAGTTGCGGTACGCCGCTACCTGGGCGCCAACTTAAGATTGTCGATGAGGTGATCTATGTACGGGGGGAAACACTGTTTCTCGGTTACCTGGATGATGAGTCGCCAGAGACGATAGCCAAACCACTGGAACAAGATGGTTGGTTTTGCACCCAAGATCGCGGCAGGTGGAATGCCGCCGGAGAGTTACTCATTCTGGGTCGCACCGACAATATGTTTATCTGTGGGGGCGAGAATATACAGCCCGAGGAGATAGAGGTTGTGCTGCGGCGTTACCCTGGCATAGAGGAAGCCTTGGTCTTTGCCATGCAGGACAAAGAGTTTGGCCTGTTACCGGCGGCGCTTATCAAGGGCAGCTGCCCGCCCACAGCACAACTCGATGCGTTTCTCTGCCAACATATTGCCCGCTTCAAGCGTCCCCGCCGTTATTACCCTTGGCCAGAGGTCGAGCAAACCGGGCTTAAGCTACAGCGCAAACAGGTGATACAAGCCGCGGCGCAGCGCTATGGATTAGACATAAAAAAACCTGCTTAATAGCAGGTTTTTTTTAGCTTTCGCCGTTACATTTCCATGCGGCCTTTAAGCTTATTCATGGCGTTCTTTTCAAGCTGCCTGATTCGTTCGGCAGAGACTTGATAAGTTGCCGCCAGCTCTTGCAGCGTGGTCTTCTCTTCGTCCAACCAACGCGCCTGTAGAATATGCTGACTACGCTCATCAAGGGTCTTGATGGCCGCCAGAAGACGAGTTTGGTTATCGGCTTCAAAGTTGTCGTTTTCCACCTGAGAAGCGATGTCCGATGAGTGGTCCTCAAGGTAATGCACAGGTGCATAATCTTGGTCATCATCATTATCGCTAGCCAGATCGAAAGCGGGATCCTGAGCTGCCATACGCGACTCCATTTCGGTCACGTCGCTCTTAGATACACCCAGGTTTTCGGCAACCATGGTCACCTCTTCATCGCTAAACCAGCCCAAACGCTTCTTGGCCTTTCGCAGATTGAAGAACAGCTTACGCTGTGCCTTGGTGGTTGCGACCTTAACGATACGCCAGTTTTTCAACACGTATTCGTGGATCTCGGCTTTAATCCAATGTACGGCAAACGAGACAAGACGCACACCCACATCGGGATCAAAGCGTTTTACCGCCTTCATCAAACCAATATTACCTTCTTGGATAAGATCAGCCTGTGGCAGACCATAACCCGAATAACCTTTGGCGACATGAATTACGAAACGAAGATGAGACATAATCAACTGCTTCGCAGCCTGAATGTCACCGGTCTCCTGCAGACGCTTCGCCAGCTCATATTCCTCATTCGCCTCCAACATTGGAATGTTGTGCGCAGAATGGATATAAGCCTCTATGCTACTGCTGCTTTGAGGTACCATTAGTGCCATTGATTGCGTTTGATTCGTCATTAACGCTCCTAACTTCTTATCTTGCATGTGTTTAACACTTTGAGTGCTCAGCACCGCATAAAAGCGGCGTTCCGTGGGGGTATCGTGAAAGGTGGGTACGCCCAGGGACAAGCTGATGAACTATTAACTATCTGACAGTCTATGTCAACACTCGAAACTGAACTGGTTTTAATTTCACCCGATTCTATAGACATTACAAGTGAAAATTAGTTCATAAATCCAGCAAACAAGCTTAAAAAAGCGCTTAGAAAAGGGACTAAGAAGGCTCAATGGCTCTAAGGTGCTGTCTCACTGATAAGTATGAACCCAACCAGCCCAAAAACGAGGCTAGCAGTATCAATTCACCCAGCTCAATCAGTGTCAGCGACTGCATCTTCAGCGTACTACCATAGAGGCCTAGCAGACTCGCCAGTGCGCCATCGAGATACCAGACTAACAAATTGATGATCACCCAGGCCAGCACGCCGCCAATCACCCCAAACCAGATACCAGTATAAAGGAAGGGGCGCTGAATAAAGCTCTCGGTGGCGCCCACCAGCTTCATCACCTCGATCTCGGTGCGGCGATTCATAATAGCCAGGCGAATAGTGTTACCTATTACCAGCACCACGGCCAACACCAGTAAGGCGGCAATCGCCATGACGGTTCGCTCAAGCAGTCTGACAACGGCCTGTAGACGCTCGAGCCACTCGATATCCAGACGACCGAAGCTCACCTCAGGTTCCAACTCCAGCTTCTTCAGCAGCTCTCGGGCGCCATTAGGGCTAGCGTATTTGATACTTGGGGTTACTGTGATCACCGCAGGCAGCGGATTTTCATCCAGATAGGCAAGCGCCTCGCCAAAGCCTGAAAGACGCTGAAACTCCTCTAACGCCTTGTCACGATCGATATAGCTAACGGCACTGACCTCAGAATAGGCGCTAATACGGCTGATCAGGCTTTGTATGCTGCGCTCGCTGCGGCCCTCGTCGATAAACAGAGAGATCTCGGCGGCGCTGTTCCAAGATTGCGTGATGGTCTCGGCGTTCTTAACCAACACCTGCAGCGCGGCGGGTAGACTCAGGCTGACGCCGAGTACCGCCATGGTCATTAGCGATGAGATAGGGTTGCGCCACAGCTCACCCATGCTAGCCATAGCATGTTGAATATGACGAATAAAAAACATCACAATACGGCCACTGATCGGCAATTTACTGCGTACCAATTGAGGTTGCTGATTCATCTGAGTCTCCTCAATTATTCACTAAAGACGTTAGCGGTAGCCAGCTCGTCACCACCCAAGATGCGCCCTTGCTTCAGGGTCAGGGTACGGTAACGCATTCTGGCAATTAAGCCCAAGTCATGGGTGGCGATCAGCACGGTAGTCCCGGCATCATTAAAGGTCTCGAACAGACGCAGAATATCCATGGATAACTTGGGGTCCAAGTTACCTGTTGGCTCATCGGCCAGCAGCAGAGGGGGTTTATTCACAATGGCGCGGGCGATGCCGACACGTTGCTGCTCGCCGCCCGACAACATGATGGGATAGTGACGCTCTTTACCATATAGCCCCACCATATCCAGCGCCGCCATCACTCGCTTTTTAATCTCATGCAAAGCAAACCCTTCGATCACCAAGGGGAGCGCGATATTATCAAACACAGTGCGATCCATCAGCAGATGGTGGTTTTGGAAAATCATGCCGATATCGCGGCGCAGGAAGGGCACATCTTTGGGCCTGATGTTGGCGATATCATGGCCATTGATGGAGACGCAACCGGCATTGGCTCGCTCTATCACAGTGATCAACTTAAGCAGGGTACTCTTGCCAGCACCTGAGTGGCCGGTTAAAAACGCCATCTCTCCACGCTTTAAATGAAAACTCACATCGGTGAGGGCTTTCTGTCCACCTGGATAAATTTTGCTAACCTGCTCAAATCGAATCATAAGTACCCAATCTTAGATGTTGCATTTATGCGTTATTATTATAGGCCAGCCCCATGTAGGAACCTTGCTGGCCTTGGGTATATAGGCGTCCGCTTACTTGGCTTCTTCCTCTTGACTAAACAGGGCATCGACAAAGTCTTTCGCATCGAAAGTTCTTAAATCATCGATCTGCTCACCCACACCTATATGTCTGATAGGTATACCAAACTTATCGGCAATGGCAAAGATAACCCCGCCCTTGGCCGTACCGTCGAGCTTGCTCATGGTGATGCCTGTTACGCCAACCGCCTCTTTAAACAGCTGCGCCTGACTGATGGCATTCTGACCCGTACTCGCATCCAGGGTCAACATTACCTCGTGTGGGGCACTCTCATCTTGCTTCTTCATCACCCGCACGACTTTCTTCAGCTCATCCATCAGATGCGCTTTGTTTTGCAGGCGTCCAGCTGTGTCGGCGATAAGGATATCAATATTACGGGCACGCGCGGCCTGTAGCGCATCAAACAGCACAGAAGCACTATCGGCCCCCGTATGCTGAGCAATCACAGGAATATCGTTACGTTGACCCCAAACCTGCAGCTGCTCGACCGCTGCGGCGCGGAAAGTATCACCCGCCGCTAACATCACAGACTTGCCTTGCTGCTGATACTGCTTGGCCAGCTTGCCGATAGTCGTGGTCTTACCCACGCCATTCACGCCAACCATAAGGATCACAAATGGCCCTTCGCTGTTTTCCGGCACCAGAGGGATACTCACAGGTTCCAGCGTCTTTTGCATCTCTTCGCGCATCAGCTCGTACAGCGCCTCACCATCTTTTAGCTGGCGACGACTGGCCTGCTCGGTCAGCTTGGCGATCAGGCGACTGGTCGTTTCTACGCCAACATCGGCGATCAACAGCTGCTCTTCCAGCTCTTCAAACAGCTCATCATCTATCTTCTTGCCCTTGAACAGGCCGATGAATCCGCTACCGATATTTTCACTGGTGCGCTTAAGTCCGCGTTTGAGTCTGGCAAAGAAACCCTCTTTTGTCGGTTTCTGTTGTGGCTCAGGCTGCTTTTCCTGTTGAGCCTCAAGATTGGCCTGCTCTGCTTGCTCGGCTTGTTCTGCCGCCAGACGCTCACTCTCTGCTTCGAGATGGGCTTGCTCTGCAGCCAAACGCTCCTGCTCTGCTTCCAGACGCTCCTGCTCGGCCTGCTCTGCTTCCAGACGTGCCTGCTCAGCTTGCTCTGCCGCCAAACGTTCCTGTTCGGCCTGTTCTGCAGCCAGACGTGCCTGCTCGGCTTGCTCTGCCGCTAAACGCGCCTGTTCGGCCTGCTCTGCAGCCAGACGTGCCTGCTCGGCCTGCTCTGCAGCCATACGTGCCTGCTCGGCTTGCTCTGCTTCCAGACGTGCCTGTTCGGCCTGCTCTGCTGCCAGACGCTCACTCTCTGCTTCGAGATGGGCTTGCTCTGCCGCTAAACGTGCCTGCTCAGCTTGTTCTGCTGCCAGACGTTCCTGTTCGGCCTGCTCTGCTTCCAGACGTGCCTGCTCGGCCTGCTCTGCTTCCAGACGAGCCTGCTCAGCCAGCTCGGCTTCGTGACTCGCCTGTTCGGTTTCCGACTGGGTCGAAACTTCTACTTCTGGCGCCGCCGCTTCCTGCTGTGATTTATCTTTGCGGAACCAAGAAAAAAAACCTTTTTTTGCCATGTGTAATACCAGTACTCAACTAACTGATTTAAAATTCGCTATAAAGTCGTTTTGCGCCCGTCATTATAACCAGATAGTTAGACTTGTGACGCGGAAAAGCGCTGCATTTTTTGCCTAAACTCTCTGGCTTTGCACCTTTTTCTCGTGCTTTACGTTAAAATAGCAGCCTTAATTTAGCGCAACAGTCTATCACTT
This sequence comes from Shewanella sp. ECSMB14101, assembly GCF_000773485.1. Taxonomy (NCBI): domain Bacteria; kingdom Pseudomonadati; phylum Pseudomonadota; class Gammaproteobacteria; order Alteromonadales; family Shewanellaceae; genus Shewanella; species Shewanella sp. ECSMB14101. The sequence continues at coordinate 32,691 of NZ_JSFF01000023.1, forward strand.
AATCCGGTGAGGCCAAATTGTCGCTAAATGAATCCACAAATATACAGGTAGAAAATGGCAAGAAATCGACCCGCAAGCGGACAGGTGAGGATCATCGCCGGACAGTGGCGCTCCAGACGACTCCCTATTCACGATCTCGAAGGGCTACGTCCCACCACAGATAGAGTCAGAGAAACCCTGTTTAATTGGCTGGCCAGCGATCTACCGGGCGCACGAGTCTTGGACTGCTTCGGAGGTAGCGGTGCGCTTTGCTTCGAGGCCCTTTCTCGCTACGCCAAATACGCCAAGGTATTCGAGCTACAAGCCAGCGCCGCTAAGCAGCTCAAGCAAAATCTAGCGACCTTAAAGTGTGATTGCGCCGATGTAGTACAAGGCGATACCTTGGCGCAACTTAAGACGCCACCCACTGAGGGATTTGACATTATCTTTATCGATCCCCCTTTTCGCAAAGGGCTGGCACAGGCCTGTATCGATGGCCTCATCGCGCAATGCTGGTTAAATGACGATGCGCTTGTCTATGTTGAGACCGAGAGCGAGCATCCTCCTTTAAGGCTCCCCTCTAATTGGATCCCCCTAAAAGAGAAGAAAGCCGGTCAGGTGACCTTTCGCCTGTTTCAAGTAGAGAAGCCAGAGGAAAACCAATGAAATTGATGATACTAGGTGGTAAGGCCATCACACTGTTTGCCTGGGGCGTAATGCTCTACAACCTGTTTGTGCCCGTTGAAGGCAATATAGGTACCCTGCTGACCATACTGCTGTTGGTCACTCTCATTATGCATAGCATTCAGACGCTGATCTTTCGCACCCTGTTTAAGCCATTGATGGCCATCACCTACGCGAACTACCTTAGCGTCATGTGCTTCGGTGTCTTTAGCCTGCTGGACTATCGCCAAAGGGTAATGAACCAGACAGCCCCACAAGGCCAATAATGCTCCACAAAAAAGCCCCCTTGCGGGGGCTTTTACAATCCTATTCTCAAGCTTACAATATTCTCAAGCTTATAACCCAGGGACTCGTCCCTGATAATTGATCGGATAATATCCCTGGCTGTCACGCTTACCTAAAAAGCTCAGCGCTTGTTTCAGATCATCAGGCTGCGCCGCGGTTTCTTTGATCTTAGCGGTCACCTGTACCAGACTATCGGCTTTTAGCAACGCATGACCACTTAAGCCCAAGACGTTCATGCTATCGTCTGTCTGCACCTTGATATTGCCATCAACACAACTGAGCGCCACCGCAACGTCACCCAGTGGATACTTGCCGAATTGATTGCTCACCTTGAGCTGCTGAGCAAAGACTTTACCCGTTAGCTGCTGACACCAGGGCGCTCCCTGTTCTAGTGATTGCAACATCAGGCTGAAATTACCGTCTACCTGGGTACGAAATGGCAGACGAGTATTGCCCACCAAGAAATCACTCGGCGCATCGAAACGCACGCCCGTCGCATCGATACCTGACATTGAGAGGCTCACAAAGCCCTTACCGTTCACCGCTGTGGCGCGACTACCTATCACAAAGTCGATATTAGCCTTACCCATCAGCAGTCCCCAGGGACTCAGCTGCCAACTCACCTGTTCTAAGCGACGCTTTTGTAACACTAAGGTGTCGATTTCACCCGACCAGATGGTGCCAGAGATCCCTGAAACACTTACCTGTTTAGGCAAGGGAGCCAATTTTATCGCCAGACTCGCCGGAAAAAGGGCGACCAAAAACACCAGATAGGCGAGAACACCAATAACGATTTTTTTCACTACACTCACTAGAACACCTTAATACTGCTGTTTTACTGCGAGAACTGGATACGACGCACATTCACGAAACCTTGAGTTTCGCCCTCGGCCAGATCGATACTCTCCAATGACAAGCCTTTCTGCTGCACCAGATCGCTCAGATAATCGAGTAGCGAATCGAAGGGCACCTCGTCCATCCAAATCTGAATTTTATTGCCCTGGGGCTGCATGCGGGTGATCTCCAGGCCATAGTTTTTAGCACTCTGAGTCACCACAGCACTGAGGCTGCCGGAAAATCCCTTCTGACCACCGGCTTGCTTGAGGCCAATAATCTTATTCGCCGTCTGCTTGACGTAATTCAAGGTGCTCTCTTGAGCCGTTAAATTACGCTCGGCATCGGCTTCGGCCTGGCTAATGGGTGTCCAGATCCCCCAATATAAGATGCCCAGCACCAATACTAAGGCACAAGCTGCCACGAGCTGTTGCTCGCGTAACACTAAGCCATTCCACCACGTCTTAATGTTATCCATCTTACTTGCTCCTTAGGGTTAAGGTACTGGTCACTTCATCTTCGCCACTGTTCATGGCACCCGAATCCACATTGAAACGAGTTGAAATAATCTCTTTAAACTCTTCGATCTGAGCATAACTCTTAGCGGTGATCTGCATCCGCAGTTCATTGCGGCCACTGTCAAAGCGCAAGCTGGTTGGCTTTAAATCAGGAACCTTATTAAAGCCCTCGGCCATATCGTCCAGCATGGTAAAGAAGGCCACACCGCCACCGGCACCTTGCAGGGTACGTAGCTGACTCTCCATCTGCGAGCGAACGTTAACGATTCGCGAGCTACCCATCACCTGTTTAAAGATATCGGCCGTTTGCTGCTGCAACGCTTCACGCTCGACATTCATATGATGAATGTTCAGTCCCTTATTGACCAGGGCCAACACCAAGGCCACCAAGACGACGATCGCCGCATTGCGCCACACCATAAGGTGCTTACTGTATTCTCGCTTAGGCGTATAGATGCCGCTGAGTAGATTAAGTGGCGCATTTAGGATCCCTTTGGCCAACACCAACATAGGCAGATCCAGCGGCAGGGGTTTCACCTCGACACCTTGGATCTCTAAATCACTGTAATTGGCCAGAGTAATCGGAGTCTCTTCTTGTCTCACGGCGAGCTTAGGCAATGCGGCCTGGAACCAAGCGGCATCCAGGCTAACACCACTGCCAGCACTGGTGCGCAGCAGGTAATCAGAGCCAAACTTCATCGCCGCCCATTGGCATTCCTGAAGCGGCAACGCCAGGCAATCGGGCACCAATTGACGCGCCTTGATACCGGCCTCGCTCAGCCAAGACAGCCAAGTCTGCATCTGCTCGTGGGCCACCACGGCAACACTCAAAGATTCACCATCACGGGGACCTGTGACGAAATGCAATTCATCGACATTTTCGGCCAGGTTCTCTTCCAGCATGAAAGGCAGTGCTTTCAGCGCCTGGCGCTGACCTTTTTCCGGTAGCTGCACAGATGTCAGGGTAATGGCTGAAGCAGGCACCAGAATATCGACCGGACGGTTACCGGCGCGTTCAGTCAGCGTCGACAAGCCTTGAGCGTCGCTCAACTCTCCCGAAGCGATGATCTCCTGCTCCTGCTCCGACCATACCAGCCAAGAGCAGCTTTGCTCTGCGCTTCTTCCTAATCGGATAAATAATCTTTCACTCAATGTCTTTCTCCACAAGTCTCATGAAGTTGCTCTCGATGAGCTTGTCCTTTATTTGGCCCGGCCGAACCAGAGGTCCACCCAGGTGATTATTTTTGGCCGCCATATTGACGGGTCAAGACGTCCAGCTGGTTGTTACCGCCCACACGTAATACACTTTGCATTCTAAAGACGGCACTATCAACCTTAGCACCCGCCTCTAGTAGAAAATAGTTACTCTTCAAGCTAAAGCTCGACGACAAGTTCTTTTCCTGACGTAACCCTGCAATAGAACCGTTAGACCAGAAGTCTTCTATCGTCTCATAGCCGTCACCGGGGCGCTGGTTAATGATGCTTTCCGCCTCACCCACGCTGATCTTATTGTCAAACATCCCCGCCAACAGCGCGGCCTGCTCTACCTCGATAGTATTTACGTTCAACACCTGGCGATCATAGCCGGGGATAGCACAAATATAAGGCGCTAACTTAAGGTAGACATCCTGGCTATAGCCAAGCACCGCACGCAGTTCGCTGCGATGACTCATCAAGGTATTAGCAGCACGATAAGGTACAGTGCGCGACTCATAGTCAGCATCTTCGGCACCGAAGGGACTCGCAACCGTATCTTCATCGATATAATCTTTTAGCGTATGGGTCAGGCGTTCAGCTGAAAAATCATCCATGCCAAGCGCCACCAATAAGCCCTTAAACTGTATTGCCGCCAAAGGCAGCTTAGGCTGGCCGTTTTCCACCTCATTAGTCTCAATAGATAAGGCATTGAGATTGAAACACGACTGCATATCTGTGATACGCCCGCCTATCTCTCCCTGCTCTGCAGGAAATACCACGTCGGCCTGAGCCCAATATTGCTGCAGGTGAACCTTGCCCTCATCGGCATCCTCTAAGTCTTGCTTTAGCACCTTCTTCGCCAGCTCTTCGGCTGAGATGGCATACCAATATGCCTGATCATATTGCGCCAAGTTGATGGTGCGGCGCACCGAGATCTGATTCCGACTATTAATATTGGTGGCAATCACGGCAATCATGGCCACGATCAATAGCACGACTATCAGCGCCACGCCGCGCTGTTTTCTTAGCATGTTATTGGTCACCATCGTCTTCGCCACCCGATCCATCACCTTTACCGCCACCGGTGTTATTGCTGCCGCCGTTATTGCCGCCGTTATTATTGTTGTTACCGCTATTGTTGCCCGAGTTGTTATTTTCCTCGTCGCTATTAGCAGCTAATGTGGCACCAAGGGGGAGCAGGAACTTACGCTGCACCTTACCCATGCCTTCCACCTCGATCTCCATGGCGATCGCCTGCGGTAGGCTGGCACCATCGAATTTACGCTGCCATTTATCCTCAACAAAGAAGGAATACTCCACCGACAGCACATTCTTAATCACCACTGTCTTGATCGGATCGGCACCAAATTCCGGCTCGGGATAAGGAAAATACCAACGCTCGAGATTATTGTCCTGCACCACATAGGCCACAGACTGTAAACTGCCCCGTGGCAACAGACCATCTGGGTTTAACCAGCCGATACGGAAAAAAACGATAGCCTCTGATTCCGAATCAAACAGATCGTTACCTGTCTGTATTACGGTCGAGCCACGTCCGCCTTCGAGCAGGCGCGGTGTACGTGCCACCATCTGACCAAAGTCACGCTCTAATGCGCCAAACCCCTGTTGCATCGACTTCAGTCTCTGGGCAAACTCGGCAGTGACTTCATCGTTTTTCATTACAGTGCTAAGCACAGCGTTCGCCGCCAGCCCCAACATGGCAAAGATGGCGATGGCGATCAGCATCTCCAGCAGGGTGAAACCGCGAGTAGCCTTAATCATTCTTGAGTACATAGCTACTCACTTGGGCGATGATGCGGTTATAACGCTCATCATCACTGACACTGATGCGTATCATACGAAAATTATCATCTGTGGTTTTCACCACCTCTTTACGCCAATACCACTCTTTGCCCGCCAGCTCAGTGCTGCCATCTTTACGCCCCAGATCGGGAAACTTCTTTTCTAATCTGGCGTCCACCATCTGATTACTGGCCACCCACTGCGCCAGGGTACGCTCCTCAAGAATGGGCATATTGGCCATCTGTTCGCCCAAGCTTTTGGTAATCGAAACGGCAGCGATAGCAAACACCATAAGGGCGACGATCACCTCAAGCAGTGTCATACCTGTGGCACGGCGCCTGGCCAAAAGGCTTCGATTTGGCATCGGCTTAATCATCGAACCCATCCTCTCTGCCGAGTCTCAGGCGGCCTAAGGCATCACCCACTACCAGCGCCTCAATCTCTTGACCGCGCTCATCTTTAGTCACAAAGGTCAGCTCAAAAGCGCTCATCTCGCCACTGGGAAACAGCATGACCTGGGGTTCAGGAAACTTTTTCTTCTCTTCGTCACTGGGCTCGATAAGCGGCTCATCGAACCAGGACTCATCATCTTCTTCATCGTCTTGGGTTAAAGGCAAACCATCGAGCACAAGATGCATCTCGACGCCAGGATCCATCTGTTTGGCAGCCAGCAGACGATCTTGCTGCAGCGGCTTCCATTTGCCTTCGTCATAATAAACAAACTCATAGTGCTGCTTATCGATAACGATACCGATAAAACGACCACTCAATATGGTTTCATCCAACACAAGTTCGCTCGCCGCGATAAACTGACGCGCGGTGCGCTCCAGCGTCTTATGCTGATCGGCACCGCTAGTGGTATAGGTCACCGCGGCGGCAGCCAATCCCATTAGCAAGACGACCAGCAAGACCTCTAGCAAGGTAAAACCGCTTTGGCGGACGCCGCGCATCGACAGACTCTGCTTAAGGCTTATTGGAAATCTTGCAGGTTCCAGTTACCGATATCATCTTCGGTACCTGGCTGACCGTCAGGCCCTGCGCTGAAAATATCGATCTTACCCTGCTCACCTGGGCTCAGTAGCAGGTAGTCGTTGCGCCATGGATCCTGTGGAAGACGCTTAACATAACCGTCAGCGCGGTAGTTGCGAGGCTCAGGTGAAATAGTCGGCTTCTGAACCAGCGCTTCCAATCCCTGCTCAGTGGTAGGGTAGACGCTGTTGTCCAAACGATACATGTCCAAGGCATTTTCCAGCGCAACAATGTCTGATACCGCCTTTTGAATATCGGCTTTATCTTTGTTGCCCATAAGGTTAGGCACAACCATAGAAGCAAGGATCCCTAAAATAACGATAACCACCATAACTTCTAATAGGGTAAAACCTTTTTGCTTGTTTCTTGCTTGCATTAATACTTCCTCTATAAAAAATGCCCTAACGTTTAGGGTTAGGACGGCTGTTGGCCATTAACGCCGTGGCGTTAACCGCTAATCATGTTATTCAGTTCTAAGATCGGCTGTAGGATCGCCAAGACGATAAACAGAACGACCGCGGCCATGCTGACGACCAGCATAGGTTCGAACACTCCAAGGGCGATGTTGACGTTTGACTCAAATTCTCTGTCTTGGTTGTCGGCGGCGCGCTCAAGCATCTGCTCCAGCTGACCACTCTTTTCACCCGAGCTGATCATATAGAGCATCATGGCGGGAAAAAGTTTAGTATTGGCCAGCGCGGCTCCTAAACTTGTGCCTTCACGTACCCTGGCCGTAGCCTCTTCAACCGCCGCGCGAACCCTGACATTCATCAAGACTTCGCTGGCGATACGCATGGCATCGAGCAGGGGCACCGAACTGGCGGTAAGAATACTCAAGGTGCGAGCAAATCGCGCCGTATTCAGCCCCTTACTCACCCGGCCAATCACAGGCATCTTTAATATGGCCGTATCGAACTTCATCCGATTCGCCGCGCTGCGCAGTAACTGCTTGGCACCCACGGCAAGCGCAATAAGCACCCCAATGACAATCAGACCATAATCACGCACAAAATCTGATGCCGCGATCAAAAACTGTGTGGTCCAGGGCAGTTCCTGCCCCATATGTTCAAATTGTCCCACAACCTGGGGCACCACGGCGGCCAATAAGATGGCAATCACACAGATGGCAACCAAGGTCAGCACAATAGGGTAGATCATCGCCTGAGTCATCTTGCTCTTAAGCTGCTGGCGTCGTTCTGTGTAGTCGGCGAGGCGGTTAAGCACCACCTCGAGATGGCCCGACTTCTCACCGGACGCGACCATGGCGCGATACAGATCATCGAAAATGTGGGGGAATTCGGCCATAGAATCGGCCAGACTATAACCCTCGACAACACGAGAGCGCACCGCCATCACCATGCTGGCGAGGCGATCTTTCTCACACTGCTGACCTACGGCCTTGAGCGCCTCTTCCACCGGTAGACCGGCGGCGACCAAAGTCGCGATTTGGCGGGTGATTAAGGCGAGTTCGGCAACAGAGATGCCGCGCTTAAAGCTAAAGCCAGCGCTTTTCGCCTTCGCCTCTTTCTCCACCACAGGGGTGATCTCTAGTGGCATCAGACGCAGCTCGCGCAATTGCCCCCTGGCATGACGAGCCGTGTCGGCTTCGACAACCCCTTTCTGCTGCTTGCCTTTGGCGTTTAACGCCTTGTACTCAAATGCTGGCATGGCTACTCCTCACGAGTGACGCGTAACACTTCTTCCAGCGTAGTAACCCCGGCAAGGACTTTACTCATACCGTCATGGCGAATGCTTGGTACCGTCTTACGAATATGTTTCTCGATGGCTAATTCGCCGCGTCCGGTGTGGATCAGCTCGCGGACGTAATCGTCCACCAACAGCAGTTCGTGAATGCCGGTTCGGCCACGATAGCCGTTATTGCCACAGGCCGAACAACCCGTCGCACGGTAAATAGTACAAGGCTCATCTTCGCTGATCCCCAAAAGCTCACGCTCACGCAGATCTGGCGTGTGCGCACTCTTACAATGAGGACACAAGGTACGGATAAGGCGCTGCGCCAGCACCCCGAGCAGACTCGAGGACACCAGGAAGGGCTCCACGCCCATATCTTGTAGACGAGTAATGGCACCCGAGGCGGTATTGGTATGCAGAGTAGAGATCACCAAGTGACCGGTAAGTGATGCCTGTACGGCGATCTGTGCCGTTTCCAGGTCACGGATCTCACCAATCATCACCACATCCGGGTCTTGACGCAGAATCGCTCTCAACCCTCTGGCGAAGGTCATATCGACCTTGGTATTCACCTGAGTCTGACCTATACCCGCCAGCTCATACTCGATAGGGTCTTCGACGGTTAGGATGTTGGTGTCGATGGAGTTGATCTCGGTCAGACCCGCATACAGAGTGGTACTCTTACCCGAGCCGGTAGGACCCGTCACCAAGATGATACCGTGAGGCTTGCGGATCAGTTCATCGAACTGATGGCGAATCTCATCTGTCATCCCTAATTGTTTGAGATCTAAGTTACCGGCGTTCTTATCCAGTAGACGCAGCACCACACGCTCACCATGGCTAGATGGCATGGTGGAAACACGCACGTCGACCGCACGTCCGGCAATACGCAGCGAGATACGGCCATCTTGGGGCACGCGCTTCTCGGCGATATCCAGACGCGCCATAACCTTGATACGGGAAACCAGCAGCGAAGATAGCTTACGATTGGGCTTGAGTACTTCTTTGAGCACGCCGTCGACACGGAATCGCACCACCAGCTGCTTCTCGTAAGTCTCGATATGAATATCCGAGGCTTCCTCTTTGATCGCTTCCGACAGGAGTGCATTGATCAGCTTGATGATAGGCGCATCGTCATCGCCTTCGAGCAGATCTTCTGTCTGAGGTAGCTCTTCTGCCAGAGTGAACAGATCCATCTCGTTGCCGATATCTTCCATCAGCTGCTGCGCCTCGGAAGAGTTGGCCTGATAGACCTGAGTCAGCTTGGCCTCGAACACAGATGGTTCAAGCTCTGCCAATGCCAGCTCTTGCCCAGTGTAACGACGCACCTCCAGCATGGCATCGATAGGCGTATTAACCGTATGGTAGAGCGTCAGAAGCTCATCTTCGCCCTTTTCCAGCACCAACTCGAATCGGTGAGCAAAGGCAAAGGGTAAGCGATCGCGACTCGTTGAGTGAAACACCTCATCTGATTCGGCCTCCGAGGCCAGCCCGAGCTCACTCGTTACCTGGGCCAGATCCTCGTTCTGTGTGGCTTGAATATCACTCATCAGTCTTATCTTGCTGCTTGTTTTCGTTAATTTGTCTCAGCGCAGGGTCAGTTTCACGCATCTTGGTCTCTAACCCTTTGCGATCCTTGTATCGCTGCAGCACATCATTAACTTCTGGTGGCAAGTACTCTTCCTGGCTCCACTCTTCCAATACCGGCACGTTAGTGTTCGGCATCAGGTTCACACCACGCTCCTGCTGCTGTAGCTGCAAGGCTCTGAAGTAGTTGTACTTACGACCGGCAATACCTTCCATGGTCACGCCATCACGAATAATGGTCGGCTTGATGAAGACCATAAGGTTTTTCTTCTTCTTGCCGCTAGATGATGACTTAAATAGGTGACCTAAGATTGGGATATCACCCAGGAAAGGTACCTTCTGCACACTCTCCTGTACTTCTTCATTAATCAGACCACCGAGCACCACGATCTGGCCCGAATCGGCCATCACAGTGGTAGTCAGGCGACGAGTAGCAAAGGTCACATCGACCCCTGTCTTACCGTTAATGCCTGAGACTTCTTGCTCAATGGTTAATTTAACCGTAGTGCCTTCGTTGATCTGTGGCACCACCTTTAACTTCACACCGACTTCCTTACGCTCAACCGTCTGGAAGGGGTTGCTGTTACCATTGCTGGAGTTTTGACTACCTGTGAGGATTGGCACTTCATCACCTACTATGAAGGACGCTTCCTGGTTGTCCAGTGTGGTAATCGAAGGCGTTGCCAGTACGTTCGACTTAGTATCGCTGGAAACGGCTTGAATCAGGGCGCCAAAATCGCCCATGGCCACACCCCAGGCCATACCGTTAACCTTGCCCAGCGCTTGGGCTAGCAGAGTGATATCACCCTTCTGGGTTGGGTTTTCGGTACATGTACCATTTTCGGTACAAACCTTAGTGCCATCTTGATCTTGAGCCTGCCAGATACCGGCACCGATCTCACCGATAGTCGGGCCTAGGTTATTAAACTGGGTACCACCACCGGCCTCTGTGGCCCACTGGATACCGAAACCGACATCATCACCCTCTGACACTTCTACGATAATGGCTTCAACCAATACCTGCGCCCTGCGAATATCCAGCTGATTAATCACGCTTTCAATAGTACGCATCTGATCGGGCTCGGCGCTGATCACCAGGGCGTTGGTGTCTGGATGAGCCATGATGTTAATTTCATTGCGGCGCTTGCTGCGCCCGCCCTGTGCCTGACCGCCATCTTGGTCATTAGCCAGTTTCTCGGCAAACCCGGTTAACACTTCCACCAGATCTTCGGCCTTGGCGTAACGCAGATAGCGAACCTTAGTATTGCCTGTTGTTGCCTGCTCGGCATCCAATTTCTTGATCAGGCTGACCACGCGCTGGCGACTCTTCTCATCACCACTGACGATAACGGCGTTGGTACGCTCATCGGCGACCACTTTAGGTGCCTGGCCCGGCAGTTGCGATTGGTTTGCCGTTGAACGATACAGGGTATCTATGATGCGCACCATTTCGCCCGCAGAGGCATATTCCAGCGGCACCACTTGCACCTCCGTATCACCCTGCTTATCGACGCGGCGAACGATCTCTACCAGCTTGTTTACCACGGCTGCGCGGCCCGAAATCATCAGGACGTTAGAGGGGTCATAGTTAACTACGTTACCGCCACCGGCGTTATCGTTAAGCTGACGCAGTAAGGGAGCGAGCTGTTTAGCCTCTGTGTTATACAGGGCGACGATACGGGTGACCATCTCGTCACCCAGGCCTGGCGCCTGGTCATCGGCAACGCGAATGGCCGAGGTCTTGGCGTCTTTGTCCTTGATCACCTTGATGATGTTGTTATCCATCTCGACGACGGCGTAGCCATAAACCTGCAACACATTGAGGAAGAACTGGTAATACTGCTCATCATTGAGCAGATCATAGCTGCGGACGTTAATTTTACCGCGCACGGTTGGGTCGACTATGATAGTTCGATTCAGGTTTTTACCAACAATATTGATAAATTCCTGAATGTCTGTGCCCTTGAAATTAGCCGCATATTGTTCCGACCACGCCAGTTGTGGTGCCAGTAACGAGGCCCCCATCACGACGCTCGCGATAAGATTGCGGCGTATTTTCTTATTATTCATTAATGACTTCCCCTAAACCCTTTTTATTGCGGCAAACTAAACATGATCTCGACCAGCTGACCTTCTCTTTCTACCATCAAAGAAATCTCGGTCAATTCTGGCAACTGGGCCATCACTTCCAATGCTTGGCTCATATCTGTCAGATCATAGCCGTTCATTGATTTTGCTAAATCGTTGGCCTTAAAGCCAGCTTGTTCAAATAATTCTCTGTCCTTACCCGGATTCAAACGGTATCCCTGCAATTCGCCACCGGCGTTAACAGGTGAAATCGCCAGGTAGTCGGTGAGCTTACTGGGATCATCCAGCAAAGCATCGCGCGACTCTTCTATCTCTCTTGAAACGTCACTATTGCTGCGATTATCTATGGTACGCACATCGCGAGAGGAGCGCGCCTCTTGCAACAGGGTATTGGCTTCGCCTTGGGTCTCATACTTAAGCCCGTCGAGCATCAGGGTCTCGTATCGGCCACTGTTGGAGATAATAATGCGATCGGCATACACCTCTTTCAGTGACGCCGAAGTACCTTTAATCTTGTCACCTAGGCTATAGGTATTTTGACTGCCACCAGACTCGATCACCGCCAGCCCTTTCTGCTCGGCTGTTGAAGCGACCACGCCGGTGAGTTGGATAGACAATGAGGTCTTAGGCGCATCGGTAATTTTCTCTTCCACGACTGGTTTAGGCTTATCCGTATTGGGATCCGCCTGACCAAAAAGACCTAAGGCTTGCAGCCTGGAAACATTTACCTGCGACGACGACCCGCTACTGGCTACAGGCGTGGGTTGCCATTTTTGTGGGGTTTCGGCAACGGGAACCAACTTCCATGTGATCTGCGCCAAAAGATAGATAGCGATAATCAAACCGAGCCAGAAGGCGGCCGAACTCAGTGGCTTATGCGGGATCGCAGCTGCCTTAGATATTACTTTGTCTAATAAATCCATATTTTGTGGACCCTCAGTCAGGTCTCTAATCTGATTATAATAATTTCCAATCTGTGGCTCATGCTAACCTACACAGCTAATCGCAACAAGCCCATAACAGTCTCTTTATTGGCCTCTAGAGGCGATTTATGCTAACTTTACGCGCCTAAAAAGGGTGTGAAGTCTGTCGCTATCTCAGCGGTTTGCCAAGCATAAGTATGGACTAAATATTCAGGCTGTGAACTTGCACATCTTTATACACTTAAGGAGACCTAATCACCATGACCTCGGAACAACAAATCGCGGTTAGGCTCGACAAATGGTTATGGGCAGCCCGTTTCTACAAAACTCGTGCTATCGCCAAAGAGATGATCAATGGCGGTAAGGTGCACTACAATGGTCAGCGCACCAAATCGAGTAAGATGGCTGAAGTCGATGCCGTGGTTAGACTAAGACAAGGATATGACGAAAAAGAGATCGTCATAAAAAAATTATCAGAGCAGCGCCAAAAGGCGGTGATCGCCCAAACCTTATATGAAGAGACGCCAGAAAGCATAGCCAAACGTGAGACCTATGCCGAGGCAAGACGCTTGAATGTGCTGAACAATCCTGCGCCGGATACCAAGCCAGACAAGAAGCAACGTCGCCAACTAATACGCTTTAAAGAAAGCTAACTGTGAGACACAAATGAGTAAAGATATCTTAAACCGTTACCTATTCGACAACGCCGATGTGCGCGGACAAATCGTACAGCTAGAGAAGAGCTATCAGGAGATCTTGTCGGCCCACACCTACCCAGAAGCGATTCAGTGCCTGCTGGGCGAGCTGATGGCGGCCACCTCTTTACTCACGGCTACGCTTAAGCTTGATGGCGACATCAGTATTCAGGTGCAAGGCAATGGTCCCGTCTCTCTGGCGGTGATTAATGGCAACAACCTGCAGCAGCTGCGCGGCGTTGCACGTTGGGAAGGCGAAGTCGCCAAAGATGCCACCCTGCAACAGCTGATGGGCCAAGGCCACATGGTGATCACCCTGACCCCGAGCAACGGCGAGCGTTATCAAGGTGTGGTGGCGCTGGAGAAGGAAACCCTGGCCGAGTGTCTGGAGCAATACTTCCTCCAGTCTGAACAGCTGCCTACCGCCATCCGTCTATTTGCCAATGGCAAGCAAGCTGCCGGCATGTTGCTACAGGTTCTGCCGGGTGAAAATGAGCACAATGAAGAGTTCGAGCACCTGGAACAGCTAACTAGCACCATCAAGGCCGAAGAGCTGTTTGAGCTGGAAGCCACCGAAGTGCTACACCGCCTATACCATCAGGAAGAGGTACGCCTGTTCGATCCTATCGAAGTCACCTTCTCCTGCACCTGCTCACGTGAGCGAAGTGGCCAGGCCCTGCGCACCGTCACCAAAGCTGAGCTGGATGCTATCTTAGCCGAGCAGGGTAAGATTGAAATGGGCTGCGAATACTGTAATAGCAGCTACAGCTTCGACTCCATCGATGTTGAGGCCCTATTCAAAAACGCCCCGACGTCGGATACCAAGCAGTAAGCCAGCGACTTTATTTCGCTAGATTAAGAGGATGCCTGTGCGCATCCTCTTTTTTTCGCAATTTTCGAGATCTTCCTCACACATTCAATTCCGCTTAAGTTACAATCGAGCTCTGCCTAACATGCAGACAAAAAAATAACAAGCTGGCACAGACCAGCCAACCCTACTCGAATGATGGAGACCTTACAGATGGCGGATGGATCTAAGCAAACTCATAAAAATCCCTCTACAGCACAACTAGTTGAGTTTGCACTCGCACGCGGCGAAGGAGAGCTGACGGCGAATGGTGCATTAGTGGCAAAAACTGGCGAGCGCACAGGACGTTCACCTAACGACCGCTTTATCGTGAAAGAAGCGAGCAGCGAAAACGATATCGATTGGGGTTCGGTCAACAAGCCGTTCGCCATGGATGCCTTTAATGCCCTGTGGGATCGCGTTGCAACCTACCTGGCCGACAAGGAGACCTTTGTTTCTGAACTGGAAGTGGGTGCCGATCCTGAACATTACCAACCCATTGAAGTCAAAACAGAAACCGCCTGGCATCAACTCTTCGCCCGCAACCTGTTTATCGTACCTGAGCAGTTCAACGTCGCCAACAAACCCGTTTGGCAGATCATGAACGCGCCGGGTTTCGAGTGTGATCCTGCCCGTGATGGCACCAACTCAGATGCTACCGTGATCATCAACTTTGCCGATCGCAAGGTGCTGCTGGCAGGTCTGAAATACGCCGGCGAAATGAAGAAGTCTATGTTCTCGGTACAAAACTTCCTGCTACCAGCCAAAGGCGTGCTGCCAATGCACTGCTCAGCTAACGTCGGCAACGAAGGCGACACCACCCTATTCTTCGGCCTGTCAGGCACAGGCAAAACCACACTGTCAGCCGATCCTAAGTGTTTCCTTATTGGTGATGACGAGCATGGTTGGGCACCTGGCGGTGTCTTCAATATCGAAGGCGGTTGCTACGCCAAGTGTATTGATCTGAGCCAGAAGAACGAACCTGTTATCTGGGATGCTATCCGTTTCGGTACTGTGCTGGAAAACGTCACTCTGGACGAGAACCGCGTTCCTGACTACAGCAACACAGAACTGACCGAAAACAGTCGCGCGGCTTACCCGCTAGAGCATATCGCTCAACGTAAGGAAGATAACCGTGGCGCCGAGCCAAATGCCGTGGTCTTCCTGACCTGCGACGTGTCTGGCGTATTGCCTCCTGTGTCTAAGCTCAGCAAAGAGCAGGCGGCCTATCACTTCCTCTCTGGCTATACGGCTAAAGTGGGTTCGACCGAGATGGGCTCTACCTCGGCGATTCAGTCAACTTTCTCGACTTGTTTCGGCGCGCCTTTCTTCCCACGTCCGGCTGGCGTTTACGCCGAGCTACTGATGAAGCGTATCGAGTCATTCGGTAGCCAGGTCTACCTGGTCAACACTGGCTGGACTGGCGGCCCACACGGTGTAGGTAAGCGATTCGACATCCCAACGACCCGCGCCATCGTCGATGCCATCGTTAGCGGCGAGCTGAAAGATGTTGAAACTGTCCACATCGACAAGCTAAACCTTGACGTGCCTGTGGCCGTGTCTGGCGTTGACAGCAAGCTGCTGAACCCGGTTAATACCTGGGCCGATAAGGCTGAGTACGCTAAGTATGCTCAGCAGCTGGCCGAAGAGTTTGCCGCAAACTTTACCAAGTACGACGTGTCTGACGCCATCAAGCAGGCAGGTCCTAAAGCTTAAGCCCTAGGTCTAACCGCTTAGAAATCAATGGCCCTTCGGGGCCATTTTTTATTGCCCACGAATCAGTAAGCCCAGTCGCCCTAACCTACCCGTTCGGGTAATGGTAATTTAATCAAAGCCATAGATAATGTCCTTTCAGCCGTATTGGACCTTGGCTAAGTTGTCGTTGTCGGGTCCTTTTCATTGTTAATATTTGTAAGGACACAAATATGCGTTTTACTCACCTTAGCTCTCTGCTGCTCGGCACCTGCCTACTCAGTGCCTGCGGCGGCTCCAATAAGGATTCAGACACTCCCACTGACGGCGGCACACCGCCCCCCACTAGCTTCGACCATCAAGTGATCGGCACTGTGGTGTATCAGGGCGCAGTAGCCGGCGCCGAGGTCTGCGTGGACCTTAACCAAAATGCCAGTTGTGATAATGATGAGCCCAGCACAGTCGCGGATGCAGAAGGTCAGTATCAGATCGACTGGGAAAGTGACGTAGAAATGCCCGTCTATGAGCTAGTCGCCAGCTGGCAACAGGCAGCTGAGGCCAGTAGCAAGCCAGCCCTACTCAAGGCTGCGTTTCGCACCGACCTCTTAAATGCCAATACCTCAAGCGAGCAAGGTGAATCAGATAGCACTCAAACCATCATCTCCACGGAAGGAGAAGGCAAGCTGATCGCATTGCAAGAACACGGCGGCGCTCTCAACCCTATGACTCACTTAGAGTATCAGCGCGTCGCACGCATGCGCGCCGCTGGTACCACATCCCTTGATATCGCAACCCAGCGCACCCTGCTCGCCGCCATGCTACTGACTATCTACGAACGCGAGGGGAATCCCTATAAACTCAGCGCCGAGCAATCTCTGGCTCCTGAGTTTGTCGACACCTACCAACTGCACCGCCATCTAGAGGCGCTGATCGGCGAGCAGCTCAGCGATGTGCTGGCCGTGGACGACATCATGTCGATGACCCGGGATCAACTAAGGGCCCTGGTAGAAGCCAGTGGCACAAGCACTCAGGAATATTTAGCCAGCGACCCCATGGCGGTGCGCTTTCTAGTCAACAATGCGCTGATCGCCCAAGGCTATATCGAGACGCCAATCGATGAGAAGATCATGTCGGACGCCGATTGGCAGGTGATCAACAACCATTTCTTTGAAGACGACCAGCTGCATAGCAACTTCACCCTGGCCCCCTCCACATTGCAGAGCCTCTTTACCCTCACCTATGGCACGCCCGATCTCACCTTCGTAGGTTCTATCGTCGAAGGCAAGGTCAATGGCCGGGTATTCGATGATCGCGAAGGAACTGACACTGCAGAGGAGTGCTGGAACGGTGAATTAAAACAATGGGTTATCGAAGGCGACAAAGACTATCAGCCGCCGGAGATCAAGTACAAAGACAACACACTACACACAGTGTACAGCGGCACCTCGGTCCCTATCACAATCGAATTCACTAAATACTCAGGCACAGGCGAGGAGTGGCAGGCCATTCTCAGCACCACGCCACCAGCACTCAAGCTGGCCGAGCTCAATTGGCCAAGCCAGGTGTATCGCTACCGGGGAAAGCAGGCTGCGGACGTGATGTGTCGTGTACGGGGTGAGTTCGCCACCTGGCCCATGCCAAGCCATCAAGATCCAGAGCTTTTAACCACGGCAGATGTCGCTCGCCTCTTCTGGCCTGCCTTCTACCCAGACGACGTAGTGATCGATGAAGAGAACCAGACCATCAAACTCAACATCACGGGAGAGGTCACGACTTATCAATGGTCGCTGAGCACCAGTCCAAGCGATGAACCTGTTCTGCGTGTGAAGCAGATAGACCTGCCAGCCGCCTATGCCGAATTTGTGTCTGTCGATAACTATCTGATCCAAGAAGATACGCTCATCGAAGTCAGTGTCTACGAGGCCACCGACTACAGCGGCAAGCTCGGCGATTACCTCAGCCTCAGCTTCGACGGCAATGAAGACAACTTCAACCAACGCTTCCACCAACACCTGGAGGCGGTCGTCAAAGGGCAACAACCTTAAGCCGGGTGAGTCGGCTAAACAAGCAAAGAGGATGGTGAACCCCATCCTCTTTCTCTTTCTCTTTCTCTTTCCACAAATTGTTCCCTGAGCGGTTTGGCCGAACCAGGCTATCCCCCTCAAAATCCCGCCGTTCACGCCCAATACTTAAACCTAATGCTTAGACCTCATGCTTGTAATGAGTGCCTAGGCTTTATCCTCGGGATAAGCCCCAATTCACAGACTCCTCCCCTCGCCCGTGCTACGCTGCGCGCCTGCAAGACTATACTCATTCCACAAGCAAAACACAGATAAGACGAGGCAAAGGTGAAAACCAAGACAAGTAGGCTATTAGGCAATATCGGGGTGCAAGTGGTGATCGCCATGATTATCGGCGCTGCCGTCGGTTTTATCATGGGCGAAGAGGCCAGCATATTTGCACCGCTGGGCACCATATTCATCCATCTGATCAAGATGCTGGTTATCCCTCTGGTGCTGGTCTCCATCATCTCGGGCGCCGCCAGCCTGGGTGACAGCCCCTCGGCGGGCAAAATAGGTATAGGCACCTTTGGTTTCTTCATCCTCACCTCGGGCGTGGCCGTCTCCTTGGCACTGCTACTGGGTAACCTGTTCCAACCCGGCAAGGGCGTCGATTTCACCGCCCACAGCGCCAGCGGCCTGATGAAAGTGACCGAAGAGCAAGGCGCTCTGCCCGGTGTGATGGATACCTTTATCGGTATGATCCCCACCAATGTGTTCGAGTCTCTCACCGGCGGCAATATTTTGCAGATCTTGGTATTTAGCATCTTCTTCGGTATCGCCCTGACCAAGGTGAAGGGAGAAGGCAGCAAGCCTATCCTGGCGGCGCTTAACACCATAGTCGATGCCTTCGTCTGGATGATCAACTGCGTCATGGTGATCGCCCCTATCGGGGTGTTCGGCCTGATGGCCGATTCGGTCGGTACTTTCGGCTTCGATGCCTTAGAAGTGGTGTTCAAGTTATTTGCCGTGTTCGTCTTCGGCATCTTACTATTTGGCTTTCTCTTCTTCCCGCTGCTGGTGCAGCTGTTCTCTAATGTGAGCGCCAGGAAATTTATCAGTGTCATGAAGAAACCTCAGGTGATGGCGCTCTCTACCGCCTCCTCCATGGCGACCCTACCGGTGACCATGGAGACCTGTGAAGAGGAACTGGGCGTGTCTAAACCTACCGCCTCCTTCGTGCTACCACTAGGCGCCACCATTAACATGAGTGGCAACGCCATCTATTACGGTCTGGTGGCTATCTTCTTTGCTCAGATGTACGGTATCGATCTCAGCCTCGGCGCCTATGTGGCGATCATCTTCACCTCGACTCTGGGCGCCATAGGTCAGGCAGGGGTGCCAGGCCCGTCATTCCTGGTCGTCGCTGTGCTACTGGCCGCCGGTATCCCCATCGATGGACTGCCACTGCTGTTTGCCCTGGACAGGGTGTTCGACATGATCCGCACCTCGCTCAATATCACCGGAGACGCCGCGTGCGCCGTGATCCTCGATAAATACAGTCACAACTAAATGCTCTCACTAAGGTGCCCCAATGGGCACCTTTTTTTCATCTCTTGCCTGCTGGGCAAAGTCAAATAAACCAAACTTTATGTAAAGTAAGCTTGACCTTGGTTATTTTTTGACTTAACTTGATGTGTAAAGGGTGTTTGACATTTTAATCAAGCGAGAGGAACTGCACATGAAACAGATCATCGACGCCATCTGCTCAAAAGGATTGCCGTTAAGGGATATCAAGAATGCCAACCGGGTTAACTTACTCGCGCTATTGTGGGCACTCAGCCTGGGCGGCACCTCTTGGCTGGCGCACCAAGACTATCTGACCTCAAACTGGATACTGGCCACCTGCCTGCTAGTTCACAGCGTCTTAGGCATCTGGATGTTACTGGCGTTTAAGCGCTTTTTACGCCAGCTTGATGAGATGGAGCGCAAGATACAACTCGATGCCCTCGCCTTAGCTGTTGGCGTCAGCATCATAGGCTTCTCCATCTATTCGATTCTGGATCTGGCGGATCTGCTACCGGATCTCAAGGCCGCCTACCTGGTGGTACTGCTGGCGTTAACCTATATGCTGGGCATCATTATAGGGAGGCTCAACTACAGATGAAAAACCGACTAAAACCCCTGCGCGCCGAGCGGAACTGGACTCAAGCCGATCTCGCAGGTCTGCTGGATGTATCGAGACAAACGGTCAACGCTATCGAGAAGGGTAAGTACGATCCCAGCCTACCGCTAGCCTTTAAAATTGCCCGTCTGTTTCAGCTTCCCATCGAAGCAATCTTTGAGGATGAAACCCGCGCTGAAGCCTGAGCATTTTTTCTTCTGGCCCCTATTGACTCAGGGGCCTTTTAGATCGACACTCGCCGAAAATTGACCCGCAGATCCGCCCAAGACGTTATCCCGCCCGTAAGCCCTCTGCACCAAACTGTTGAACTAGGACCAAACCATGAACTTTGATGCTTGGGTAGCTATCGATCCCTTTAGCTGGCGCGAACTCGGCAGCGCCGTACTCTGCGGCCTCATCATAGGCCTGGAGCGCCAACTCAGGGGCAAACCCGTGGGTATACGCACCTCTTCTCTGATTGTGCTGGGTACCTATATCTTCATCACCGCCTCCATGACCGTCGCCACCTCGGTATCAGATCCCTCGCGCATCATAGGTCAGGTAGTGACAGGCATAGGTTTTCTCGGGGCAGGTGTCATGCTGGCGAAAGAGGGTGTCGTGGTAGGGGTCACCTCTGCCGCCGCCATCTGGGCCTTGGCCGCCATAGGTGTCTGTATTGCGGTGATCGATCCTTTTGTGGGGATCAAGCTATCGCTCCTGGTGGTCGCCATTCTCTACGGGGTCGATCTGCTGGAGGAATACTCCTCGCTCTTTACCCGCGGGGTACATACCAAATACCGTAACTGGCGTCGCAACGGCTATTAATCATTTAGGTGTGGTGCCTCGGCTCTTGCCAGGCACCACACCTGTACCTGAATATAGCGGCGCTCAAACAACTTGGTGATTTCACTGACCGTAGTGCCTGTGGTCACCACATCATCTATCAGGGCGATGCGCTGATAATCAAAATCTTCCATCAAGCTAAACGCGCCCGCTAAGTTACGCCGCCGCTGCTTGCCAGTTAAGCCAGCCTGAGGCTGAGTATCGCAGATCCGCGCTAGTGCATGGGGCAAGACAGGCAGTGACAGTGCCTGACCCAGCTCACTGGCAATCAAATAAGCCTGATTAAAACCCCGTTCACGCAAACGTTTAGGATGCAGAGGCACAGGCACTAACACCTGCGGCAGGGTTATTGCCTCTATCTCTACCAGTGCCTGTATTCGCTGCACTAAAGCATTCACCAAAGGCGTCAGGCCAGCCAGCTGCCCCTGATATTTTATAGCCGCCACCGCCTCACCCAGCCCATCATGATAACTGGCGGGGGCAACCACTTTAATTGGCAGGCTTTTCATGCAGGCACCGCAATAGCAGGTTTGCACGCTAATAAGCCGGCCACAGCCCAAGCAGCTTGGGGAAGCGTACAGGCCCGCGTGCAGGCAGGTTAAACAGATCCCACGCTGTGGCAAGACCACCCTTTGATGGCACATCATACAACGATTGGGTAGACTAGCCGCCAGCAGGCGTTTCAGCCTGGCGCCGAGCCAGTGCCAACGCGATAAATTCAGATGAGTTCTATCCATTTAACTTGTATCCGACCGTTAGAGGCATCTTTGTGAGTCAGCAATCCTTGCACATTGAAACTATAGGCCAAGGCCGTCCCATCGTCATGCTCCATGGTTGGGGGGTTAACAGCGCCGTCTTTAACCCCCTACACCACGCAATTGCCGATCACCAACTGATTTGCATCGACCTGCCGGGCTTCGGTGACAGCCCCGCCATCGGGGGTGAACTGGATACCTGGGTCGATCACATCATGGAGCAGGTACCTGAGCAGGCGATCTGGGCTGGCTGGTCCCTCGGCGGGCTTATCGCTACCCGTGCGGCTGTGCGCTATCCAGAGCGTATCAACGCACTACTCACCATAGCCTCCTCTCCCTGCTTTATGGCGCGTGATACCGAAGGCTGGCCAGGTATTCCGCCACAGATTCTGGGGCAATTTGGCGATCAGCTGGAGCAAGATCTCGGTAAGATGATCGAGCGATTCCTGGCCATACAAGCCATGGGTAGCGAAACCGCTAAACAGGATATCAAGCAGCTTAGGGATCTGGTAATGGCCAAACCGCTGCCGGATGCTAGCGCGCTGCGCGCTGGCTTGCAGATGCTCAAAGAGGTGGACCTCAGGCCGCAACTCGAAGAAATTCAACAGCCTTGGCTGAGAGTATGGGGGCGTTTAGATGGCTTGGTGTCTCGCCGGGTACAGCCGCTGATGCCGGTGAATACCGAGCTATATAAAGATCTTATCTTGCCCAAGGCTTCTCACGCGCCCTTCTTTTCCCATAAAGGCGAGTTTGTCGAAGGGGTAGAGACTTGGTTGCAGACGCTTAAAGAATAATCACTTTAATTCATAACACTTTTTGGTTATTATTTAGGCAACCGTCTAGGAGTTTTCTATGTTAGTGGTGACCAACTATCCGCAAGTGCCGATCGCGACGACCAACGCCGCGACCGATAGCGCACGGGTAGAAAGTCAGCAACGCCCGCCTATTATTCCTGCGCCTCAGATGGCCAAGAGCAACGAAGAGCGCCCCTTTAACCCGCAGAACGAGCGCGCTGCCGATCAGGCCAATGTACAAGCTAGGCTCAACGAAAAAGTTCAGGCCAAACAGCAGGGTCAGGGCCAACATCAGCAGGAAGGTCAGCAACAACAGCAACAGGCGAAACAAGGTGCGGGCATCATTCGGCCTTTGATCATGAAACCTGCGCTGGCCCGTCGTGACATACGCTTGCCACAGGCTGAATCACCACAGGAATCGCAGAAACCCAAGACTCGATTCGACAATCAGGCCACCAGCTTCTATCAGAGTGTGTCGGCCCATGTCGCCAACTTCTATCAAACCCAAACTCTCCCTAAGGGAGAGCCTGAGTTATCCACCTTTATTTAATCGATGCTACCTGCTGCTGCGGCGTTTGATATAGCTGCTGCTGATAAGCCATGCTCCCCCACAGCGCCCATGACAGGGCCATCTGCTTCATCTCATCGCTTTGAGGGCTATGGGTAAGCGTCTTGCTCTCAAAGTCATATACATAACCAGTAGGCTCACGCTCGGGTTGGAGGATCACCATATCATCGCCACGCAGATAGGCCATGTTCTTGTCATATTGCATCAGGGCTCTGCCAGGCCAGTTGTCATCCACCTGGGTCAGATCTCGCCCTAGCATAGGATAGCTGCCCGATATCCCCATTAACGATAAAAGCGTCGGCCCCAAATCTATCTGGCTCACCACTCGCTGGTCCATCTTAGGGGCAATATCATCCCCCAGAATGATCGCCGGGATCCTAAACTGCTCAACAGACACTAGCGATGCACCGCCGACACGGCTCTCATGGTCGGCCACCACCACAAACAGGGTATCTTTCCAGTAGCTGGACTGCTTAGCGAGTTTAAAGAACTCTCCCACCGCATAATCGGCATACTTGGCGGTGTTGTTGCGGGTCTGCTTGGGTTGCTCATAAAGCTCGATGCGGCCATCAGGGAACTCGAAAGGCTCATGGTTAGATGAACTAAACACTAAACTAAAGAAAGGCTTACCTTCTTTATGGAACTGTTCGAATTCATCATTGGCCCGCTTGAGCAGATCTTCATCCGACACACCCCAAGAAGCGACAAACGCAGGATCTTTATAATCCTTCTGGTCGACGATATCGCTAAAACCATTACCCAGGAAGAAGCTGCGCATGTTATCGAAATGACTCTCACCACCGTAAATAAACTGAGTCTGATAACCGTTCATCTTAAGCAGATCGGCGATGGTAAAGAAATCTGTCTGACTCTTACCCAATTTGACCACAGATCGCGCCGGTGTCGGTGTAAAACCTGTGGTCACCGCTTCGATACCTCTAACCGAGCGGGTACCTGTTGCATAGAGACGGTTAAAAGCCCACCCCTCCTTTGCCAAGGCGTCGATATTGGGCGTCAGGGGTAAGCCGCCAAGATAGCCGGTAAACCTCGCTCCCAGGCTCTCCTGCAATATGATCACTAAATTCTTCGGCTTACCTTGATAACTTGCCTGGTTATAGGTCACGCTGGGCAGAGACTCTGAGATAAAAGCGCTCAGCGGGCGACCGCTGTCTTTACGAATATTGTCGATGATCTGACTCTTATCCAGCTTGCCGTAAACCTCAGAGGCATTAGCTTCGGCCCCCATCTGCTTAATGGCAAACACCAAAGAATAGGAGGAGTTAACTACCAGAGAATTCACCAGAGGATCATCGGCAAAGGCAACCATGGCAGGGTTCAGTGGACGGTGACCCAGACTAGATCTCGCGCCCAGCAAGGTCACAGCGATCACTAGCAGCGCTATTATCGGACGCCATAACCAGCGAGGGGAAACTACATCTTTGAGTAAGCGCCCACTCAGGCGCCAGCCACCCCAAAGGCTAAGACTAGTGACCAGCAATCCGAGAAATATCTCCCCCTTACGGCTGGTCCACAACATGGAGAGCACCTCTTTGGGATAGATAAGGTACTCGATATAGAGACGGTTCGGCCTTAGGCCATATTCCTCAATAAATGAGGGAGTAGAAAGCTCTAGAAAAATCATCAACCACAGCCCCAGAGTCAGCCAGACTCGGAGCACAGACTTCCAGCCACGTCCCACAAGGTGATCG
Organism: Shewanella sp. ECSMB14101; assembly: GCF_000773485.1. Taxonomy (NCBI): domain Bacteria; kingdom Pseudomonadati; phylum Pseudomonadota; class Gammaproteobacteria; order Alteromonadales; family Shewanellaceae; genus Shewanella; species Shewanella sp. ECSMB14101. The sequence continues at coordinate 57,377 of NZ_JSFF01000023.1, forward strand.
CCGGCAAAGAGTGTTGTCCCTAAGGCCGCGATACCCCAGAGCCAACACAGGGTGGCGAAATCCACTCTCAATCCCTGTAACAGAAGATGAGACCAGCCATCCACGGCTGCCACCCTATCGGCCTGCCATATACCTAAGCCGATACGGCTCAGTGTCGTGATGGCTAAGGCTATCAATCCAAAATAGATAATGGCGCCAAAGGGCCCCAAAGCTGACTTAACTTTAGTCATAAATTTTCCAAGTATTTTTATATAGTCGAATGCTTTCTGGCGAAGCACTTGTTTTCTTGCGCACGTCGAACGATAGTTTGACATAAAATTAACGCTTTGGTTCGGATTATGTTTCAAAGTGCGCACAATCAACGAAAATAGACAAGTCTGGCCATCATCTAGTAGAGCAGTCACAAGGTGAAAGTTTTGTCGAAGGGTGCCTGCACGAGCGGCTTGAGAGATAGGAAACACGAGAATATTGAAACAAAAAAAGCCAATCCCCCTAAAGGAATTGGCTTTTTCTTTATTTACTTATTGGCTATTTTTTTAATTTAGCAAAGGCATCGGCAAAGGCGTTACCCATGGCCGCGTTGGCGGGTGCCTTAGGCTGCTTAAATTGCCCCTTAGGCTGGCTCTTGCCTTGATGGCCTTTACCCTGACTTCCCTTACCCTGTGGCCCTTTAGCAGGCCCCTTGGCTCCCTGATGAGCACTTGCCTTTTCGCCGGGTTTCTCATCCAGACACATGGTCAGGCTGATACGCTTACGCTCAACGTCGACCTCCATCACCTTCACCTTGACCACATCACCCGCCTTCACCACGGTATGGGGATCGCTGACAAACTTGTCGGTAAGCGAGGAGATATGTACCAAACCATCTTGATGCACACCGATATCGACGAAGGCACCGAAGTTGGTCACATTGGTCACCACGCCCTCTAAGATCATCTCAAGCTTAAGATCTTTGATCTCCTCGACCCCTTCCTTAAACACGGCGGTCTTAAACTCGCCTCTAGGGTCACGGCCCGGCTTATCCAGCTCGCTGAGAATATCTTCTATGGTAGGCAAACCAAATTCTTCGGTCACAAACGCCTTAGCATCGATCTGCTTGAGCAGATCTTTGTTGCCGATCAGCGCATCGACCGCCTGTTGTTGCGCCTTGGCAATACGCTCAACCAGGGCGTAGGTCTCGGGGTGCACAGCACTGGCATCCAATGGGTTTTCTCCCTCTCGAATACGCAGGAAACCGGCGGCTTGCTCGAACGCCTTAGGACCGAGACGTGGCACCTTAAGCAGCTGTTTACGCGAGGTAAACTGACCATTCTGGTCGCGATACTCGACGATATTACGCGCTAGCGTCTTGTTTAAGCCCGCAACCTGGGTCAATAGTGGCATAGAAGCCATGTTGAGATCCACGCCAACACCGTTTACACAATCTTCCACCACGGCTTCGAGAGACTGGGACAGCTGACTCTGGCTCACATCGTGCTGATATTGTCCCACACCGATAGACTTAGGTTCGATCTTCACCAGCTCGGCCAAAGGATCCTGCAGACGACGGGCGATAGAGACGGCGCCACGAATCGATACATCCAGATCGGGAAACTCCTCCGCCGCCAACTCAGAGGCAGAATAGACAGAGGCACCCGCCTCGCTCACCATGATCTTGGTGAGTGTCGGCATCTCACTCTTCACCGCTGCAATCACCTCTCCCGCCAGCTTGTCAGTCTCGCGCGACGCCGTGCCATTGCCAATGGCGATCAGCTCAACCTTATGCATCTTAACCAGATTGGCCAAGGTGCGGATCGACTTCTCCCACTGGTTTTGCGGCGCATGAGGGAAGATGGTGGAGTGCGCCATCAGCTTACCCGTGTTGTTCACCACGGCCACCTTGACGCCGGTTCTCAGCCCTGGGTCTAACCCCAGTGTCGCCTTAGCACCGGCAGGGGCTGCCATCAGCAGATCGCCCAGGTTACGGGCGAAGACGTTAATCGCCTCGGTCTCGGCGCGTTCACGCAGCTTGGCAATAAATTCGGTTTCCATCTGCAAAGCGATCTTGATGCGCCAGGTCGACGTGACCACTAGCTTAAGCCACTGATCCACCGCTGAGTCACTGAGCTTTAGGTTAAAGTGATCGGCGATAATCACCTCGCAATAGCTGCCCTGCTTAGACTCGTTATCGGGATCGGCATTCATGCTCAGGCTCAAAATGCCCTCATTGCGACCACGCAGCATGGCCAGCGCACGATGCGACGGCACATTCATCAGCTTCTCGCTGTGTTCAAAATAGTCTCTGAACTTGGCGCCCTCTTTCTCCTTGCCCTTAAGCACACGGCTTTCGAGCACGGCGCTCTGGGTCAGATGCTGACGCACCTTCTGCAGCAGCTCGGCATCTTCGGCAAAACGCTCCATCAGGATGAAACGAGCGCCATCGAGCACAGCTTTTACGTCATCAAAACCCGCCTCGGCATTGAGGTACTCGCTCGCCAAGGCCTCAATATCCGCCTGACGATCGGCAAGTAAACGATCCACTAAAGGTTCCAGTCCCGCCTCGATGGCGATCTGCCCCTTGGTGCGACGCTTAGGCTTATAGGGAAGATAAAGGTCTTCCAGACGCGTCTTGCTGTCGGCTTGGTCGATAGCGGCCTGTAGCTCGCTGGTCAGTTTGCCCTGGGCCTGGATGCTGGAGAGGATCACCTGACGGCGATCGTTAAGTTCGCGCAGATAGCCTAGGCGACTATATAGCGTGCGCAGTTGGGTATCGTCTAAACCACCTGTGACCTCTTTACGATAACGCGCCACGAAAGGTACCGTCGCGCCGTCATCCAGTAGAGTGATAGTTGCCGTCACTTGCTGCTCACGAACATTGAGTTCCTGAGCGATGATTTGTGCAATATTTTGCATAGATTACATCGTGCCCAAATAGAGAGTTAATTGCCGCCAAAGATAACACAGGCACGGACTAAGTTGTACGCCCTATCTGTCGCAACCCCAGTTTTTGGCGAGTTAAATAGGCGACACATCTCTCAGTTTAGCCGCGTTGTTCGCACAACTCTTGCCAGCGTGAAATCGCCTCGACATCACCATTGCGATAGCCGATATAACAGTTGAGCTTCTGAGTGGTATCGCTCTGCGCCGCCTCTTCAATCGGTGCTGGCACTTCGATCAGGTGCAAGCCACCGCTGGCGACGCAACTACACAGGGTATCAACAAATTCACCAATGTACTGACACAGATGCCCCTTGCCGCCATAGGCCTGAATCAATAATTTAGGATCGAATCCCTCGTGATTACAGGCATAGATGGGGGCATCACCGGCCTTGCCCAGATGGAAGATGTTGTTGCGCATATAGACGACCACTAAGTTTGCGCCCTGCTTTTGCAGATTGATCAGCTCATTGGCCTGAAAGTTAAAACCACCATCGCCAGTGATCACCACCACGCTCTGATCGCTTCCCAGCTCGGCGAGTTGGTCTACTACGGCTCTGGCGTAAGGCAGGCTGGTGCCCATGGCGGCATACCAAGGATTGGCCAGATAGCTGCGACCAATATCGCTGCCAAGGGTGTCGAGTTCAAAGCTGGCAAACAGCGAGTTACCCACTTCTGGCACAAAGATGAAGGGGCGAGTCGCTGCCTGCTGCGCAGCATTAATTCCCGCCGCCAGAAGATGATAGCCAAGCTCTGCTTGCGGCGCTGGCTTCTCTGCCTCTATTGGGTTCAGGTTGACTTGCGTCTGCAATGCCAGCGGCTGCTCAATCAGCAGCGAGATCACCGCATCTACGTCAGTCTCCCACTGCGCTGTGCCCTTCAGCATCGTCTTGTTGCCGTGATTGTCTATGGCATAGGTCTGACTGCTAAAGGCATTGTTGGTGTCAGAAGGGAAAATCGCCGTGCCCAGCTCCAGCACATAATCGGCCTCTGACTCGATATACTGCTGCTGGGGCAAACGGCTAAACACGCCATTGTAGCTGCCTAAACAGAGCGGCTTTGACTCATCCAGCATTCCCTTACCAAACCAAGTGGTGGCATAGGGCAGATGGTGATGCTCGCAGAAGGTCAGAATCTTTTCCAGTAGCGCCGGGTTAAGCCTGAGCTTCTCACCGATGAATACCAAGGGGGCCTTAGCACGAGTCAGCTGAGTGCGGATCTGATTGGCGATCAGCTCGGCGCCACTCAAATTGAGCGCCTGCGGCCTTAACTCACTCGGGCAGCTAGGCAGGTTTAATGCCTGAGTCGGCTGATAGATGAGGTCGCGCGGCACCTCGATATACACGGGTTGACGGTTCACATAGGCATGAAGCAGCAGCTGCAAAAATTGCTCAGCCGCCACATTAGGCTGACCGCTATGACGCTGGCCTTGCAGACGCTCGGCGCGCACTCCCAACGCCTTGAAGGCGTTGAGCGCTGCATCGAGATCCGTATGCCAAGCCGTATGAGGATGCACACTATGATGCAGCGCCTGACTGTTGATCTCTGCCTCACCGGGCGCCCCCGAGATAAATACCACAGGCAGGCCTTCGGTGCGCGCTAAGGCGGCCGCCGAGGTGCAAGGCAAGCTACCCACCGTATAGGTGGTCATACAGACACCAAGTGGGTTTAACTCGGCCTGAGCACAGGCGCTAAAACCTGCGTGCATCTCATTGCTGGACGGCAATACCGCGACCTGCTTATCCAGCGCATTAATCAGATTAGCGACAAAGTCACCGCCAACACCATAGACACGCTTCACGGCAAAGAAGGCAAGCAGTTCGGCGATGCTATCGCCTAACAAGGGTAGATGGGCGGCGTAATCGGCGCCAAAATTAGATTCAATCGATACAGACACGGCAGGCTCTCGGTTATCCAAAACAGCCTGTAGCCTAGGAGGAGTCGCAATGCGACGCTTTGATCGAGATCATCAAGCCATCAGGGGCCAGGCAATGACAGATGATCTCCAGGGTGACAAGATTTCGTTACAACTAAGCTAAGAGCTAAATATTAAATATAATATCAATCAGTTAAAAAGTGGATGACCTGTTACCTCAGGCTTACATCCTACTTTGGCCGCTAGTCTTCAAAGGCCTTATATTGGATCTTGTTGACGTACCACTCTTTCTTACCGGCGGGCGTGTTAACCACCACTTCGTCATCCACCTGCTTACCAATAAGAGCTCTGGCCATGGGCGAGTCTATGGTGATATAGCCAAGCTTGGTATCCAGCTCATCCTTACCGACGATGCGATAGCGTACAATTTCGCCCGCCTCGTTTTCCAGCTCCACCCAGGCACCAAAGAACACCTTGCCCTCCTGCTGGGGGGAGTAGTCGACAATTTGCAGATCCTCCACCCGCTTCACCAGATAGCGCACACGGCTGTCTATTTGGCGCAGTAAACGCTTGTTGTAAGTGTAATCAGCATTCTCACTGCGATCGCCTTGAGCCGCCGCCTCCTGCACCTTCTTGGTGATCTCAGGGCGATACTCTTTCCACAAATACTTAAGCTCTCTATCGAGCGCTTGCCACCCTTCACGGGTGATCAACATGGCTTTCATCTTTCTCTCAATGCAACTCAATAAGGATACCCGGCAGTCTGCCTAAGGCATCGGCCTCTTTTCGGCTGATAATACCCATGGGGCCGACTGAAAAACAATAGCCAAGCTCGCAAGCAGGCCTTATGTGAGCCAAAGAACAGGGTTTCAATTTGGTTACAATTTCCCGAAACAGCTATAAGAATGAAATATTCACATTTAATATCAGCCAATTACAGCTAAAATTAGTCTAGCAAAGCGATTTTATCCAAAGGCCAAAGATCAAATCCCGCTAGGCTTTTAAATAGCAAAGCGGCTATATTAAGCAGGCACATAAGATTAATATTGAATATCAGCCAGTTGAGCGGTAAACCTCGAGCCGATCGCACTGAAATAAGGGATAGAGAGCATGGGACAAGAAACCTCTAAAATTCTCGTCGTCGATGATGATATGCGGCTTAGAGCCCTACTAGAGCGTTACCTGATGGAACAGGGTTATCAGGTCAGAAGTGCCGCCAATGCCGAGCAGATGGACAGGCTGCTGGAGCGGGAAAACTTCCATTTATTGGTGCTGGATCTTATGTTACCAGGTGAAGATGGCCTCTCTATCTGCCGTCGCCTGCGCCAGAACGGCAACACGATTCCAATCGTGATGCTCACCGCCAAAGGCGATGAGGTAGATCGCATCATAGGGCTGGAACTGGGCGCCGACGATTACCTGCCTAAACCTTTTAACCCCAGAGAACTCCTGGCTCGCATCAAGGCGGTCATGCGCCGTCAGGCGCCCGAGGTACCAGGCGCGCCGACACAGCAGGAAGAGGAGATCACCTTCGGTGAGTTCACCCTTAACCTGGCCACCCGCGAGATGTACCACGGTGAAGAGGCTATTTCACTCACCAGCGGCGAATTTGCCGTACTTAAGGTCTTAGTGAGTCACCCCAGAGAGCCACTGTCGCGGGATAAGCTGATGAATCTGGCCCGCGGCCGCGACTATTCGGCATTGGAACGCTCTATCGACGTACAGGTATCACGTCTTCGCCGACTGATCGAAAAAGATGCCGCCAACCCAAGGTATATCCAGACTGTCTGGGGCCTAGGTTATGTATTTGTGCCCGACGGTGCAGCGCGGCGTTAGCCTTGGCTAACCCTGCCGCCCATCGTCCCTCGCAATGAAATGGTTTAAACGTTTTCTGCCCCGCAGCGCCTTTAGTCAAACGGTGCTGCTGATCGGTTCCCTGTTGCTGGTTAACCAGCTGGTTTCCTACCTCTCGGTGGCTGTCTATTTTATTCAGCCCACCTACCAACAGATCAATCAGCTAATCGCCCGTCAGGTCAACCTGTTGTTTGTTGACGGCATAGATGTCGGCCGCGAACACCTCTCTATGGTCGACGCCCTCAATGCCAAGGTGCGCGACGATAGCATGGAGATCTACAACCTCAAACAGGCTCGCGAGGCCGGGGTAGAACGCGCCGCTTACTACAGCCTGTTATCGGCGCAGATGTCTGAGCATCTGGGCGGCAAGGCGGAAGTGCGCATCGCCCAGGGCAAGGAGTTTGAGATCTGGATCCGGCCGCCTCAGGCGCCCAGTGTCTGGATCAAGGTCCCCTTAACCGGCTTTAACGAGTTTGGCCTCTCGCCACTGACCCTCTATCTGATGGTGATCGGCGCCCTGAGTGTCGCCGGCGGTTGGTGGTTTGCCCGAAAACAAAACAAGCCGCTGAAACGCTTGCAGAAAGCAGCTATCTCAGTTTCCCGTGGAGACTATCCCGCGCCCCTGCCACTCACCGGTTCTACCGAGATCATCGAGGTAACCAACGCCTTCAACCGGATGTCACGCAGTATGCAGCAACTGGAGCAGGACAGAGCCTTACTGATGGCGGGGATCTCCCACGACCTGCGCACGCCACTGACCCGCATTCGTCTCGCCTCCGAGATGATGGTGGAAGAGGATGAATACCTTAAAGAGGGGATAGTGCACGATATCGAAGATATGGATGCCATCATCAATCAGTTTATCGCCTATATTCGTCAAGATCAGGAAGCCAATCGCGAACAGGTACAACTCAATGATCTGCTGCAAGATATTGCTCAAGCCGAGGCCAATCGTGATGCTGAAATCGTGCTGGCACTCAGTGACTGCCCCGAAATCCCCATGCAAGCGGTGGCAATCAAACGCATCATCAGCAACTTGGTGGAAAACGCCTTTCGCTATGGCAACGGCTGGGTAAAATTAAGCTCCACCTTCGACGGGCGCAGGGTCGGCTTCAGTGTTGAAGACAATGGCCCCGGCATTCCCAGCGAGCAGATCCCCAAGCTATTTCAGCCGTTTACTCAGGGAGATATCGCCCGAGGCAGTGTCGGCTCTGGGCTGGGGCTAGCGATCATCAAACGTATCGTCGATCGCCATCAGGGCAAGGTTGTCCTCACCAATCGACCCGAAGGCGGCCTGCACGCCCAGGTATGGTTACCGCTGGAGTAGTACTGACACCACTCGCTTGTCTGACTTCTCAGACCTGGTCACCAATGTCATCAATTTGCAATCTTTACGTCATATTCTGGCGCAAACTGTCATTGGCGCTTGATCATGAAAATTTCCACCCTCTCTCTCTGGGCTTCTGCCACTCTGTTATTGCTGGCCGCACTGCTGGCTGGTGTTGTCGTTTGGAGCAATCAGGAGCGCGCGCAGATAGAGCAGAAAAATCAGATGCTCGCCGAGCTGCAGCAGCAATTTCTGCTGGAGGTGCGCCGTCAACTGGAAAACTATCTGAGCACAGGCAACAGCCAGCAACTCAACAACGCCAGACAACAACTGCAGACTATCGCCGCCGGTCTCAACCAGCTCTCCCATGAAGAGGCCAGCCGACTGCAGCAATCTATCACCAAGTTTATTAACGACTTAGACAGTCAATACCGCGCCGCAGGCAAGCTGGCCGGTAATCCGCGTCAGCTGCTGGCCCATGCCGAGAGCGAGATGCTCTCCTACAATCAGCACCTGGCCGAATATGCCGACAAGGGACTAGTAGAACACCCCAAGCTCGCCAAGCAATACCTGCAACTGACCCAGAGCCTGCCGCCCCTGGTCTATCAGCTGTCACAACTGACCCAGGATTACCTGATAGGCAAAGATCAACGACTAAAACCTTTGCTGGCCACACAGATACAGGCGCTGACCGAGTGGCATGATCAACTGGCTAAGCTGCCACTAATAGGCTTGTATGAGACTATGGAGGCCGACGAGTTTGCCCTGGGCGACGATGAAGCCGAGCAGATAGAGATAGGTGAAAGCGACTACAGTGAACTCCTCTCCCTCAGTCAGCGCTATGGCAAAGAGGTGAGCAACACCCACCAGCTACTGACCGCCAATCAGGAGGCTCAAGAGGCGATGATGGCCGCTATCGTGCGCATCGAAGATGAACTGCTGAAGTTAGGTCAGGCCCAGCAAGCGCAAAACCTGCATCTCAAACAACAACTACAGACCCTGCTCTATGGCGTGGTATCTGTGCTGGCGCTGTTTGCCCTCATCTATCTGTTATTGCAGCAACGTCGAGTGGTGAAACCACTTAAGCACCTGAATCAGGCCTTCATGCGCCTGAGCGAGTCCAACAGTCGTGAACGCCTGACCATAGCGCGTCGCTGTGAGACGGGTCAGATAGCCGGTCACTTCAACCAGTTGCTGGACAGATTCGAGGCCGAAGATGCCGCACAAAGAGTTAAGATAGGCCAGATCTCCACCTCCTTGTCGCAGTTAGTACACCGCATTACCGAGCTGACTCAGGGGACCGAAACCACCCTGGGCATAGTCGATACGGCGCAGAACCAGACAGAGCAGGTGCGAGCCATCGCCCGCGAGGTGAGCGAGCTCTCCAGCCAGGTCGAGCAACATGCCCAGCAAACCCATAGCCAGATGCTTGCCAGCCAGCAGGAGGTTCAGGCCTTCATGAGCGCCGCCGATGAGACTCAGCAGGCGGTGAGCCATTGCCATCGTTCGCTGGATAGCTTGACCACCTCGGTCAACGATGTCTCCACTATTCTCGATGTGATCGGCAATATCGCCGAACAGACCAACCTGCTGGCCTTAAACGCCGCCATCGAGGCCGCCCGCGCCGGCGAACAGGGACGCGGCTTTGCTGTGGTGGCCGACGAGGTGCGTAGCCTGTCACAGCGTACTCAAGAATCACTACAGCAGGTCGTGACCATCCTGAGTCAGCTCACCGACGCCAACCAACAGCTCACCCTTAGCGTCGAGGGGATAGCGAGCACCAGCCAAAAACAGGCACAAGGCGCTCAGAAGCTATGGCAAGTCACTCAGACGGTACAGCAGCAATCCCAGGAGATGACAGAGACTGCCCAGCAGGGGGCTCGTTTCAGCGGCGATCAGGCCAACCATTTGGACAGCCTGTCTCAGGCGATGGAATCACTCAAACAACACGCCATGGCCTCCGCCAGCCAGAGTGAGGTGATTGCCGATGAAGTGGCGCAAGGCGTGGCCGACATTGAAGCCAGTCTCGGCATCAGCGAACAGCAGTCTCCACTGCAAAGCGCGGCCTAAATATTCAGCTTAGTCTACTGTAAAATATCGCCTTTTATGCTAATGTGCGTGCATCATAACGGATGATGAATTCACAGAGGCGCCTCATGAAAACTCCACTAGCACTGGGCTTAGTCGGTCTACTTAGCTTTTCTGCACTTGCAGATTCCGACAACTCTCCTTTCGCCATGTCGCTCATTGCTGGTCTTGAGTCTTACCCGGACTCAGAGTTCAGCTCTATGTCTCGCGGCGGCGGTCTGTCGTTTATCTGGGATGACTTGCGCTACGACAATCTTTACCAGCTAGACAACAACTACTTCCGCGTGCGCGCTACCTACTACTATGAGCGCGACTCTGAAAAATATGACGAAGATAGATACCGTAACTCCATGGATCTGCGCTTTAACTATCAGCGCCCGTTTGCCAGCTTCGGCAAGCAGCAAGACTATCTATTGAGTTTCCACGGCCGTTATGAGGGGCATTACAACAGCCAACAGCTGGAAGAGTTTGAACAGCTAGCGGTGGCCGGAGTGTCACTCAACCGTCGATTTAACGATATCAATCACTATGATCTCGGCCTGACACTGGGGCTGGGTTATAGCGAAGAAGAAAAAGATGACGACTGGCCGCGAGAAGAGATGGGCCGCACCGAAGATGAGCTCAACCGTGCCGGTTTGGGTTACTTCTTCGAGTGGAGCAATAAGTACACCTTCGCCCACTCAGGTGTGCAGCTTGCCGCTAAATGGGCACGCTTCGATGGTCAGTGGGGCTACGATGCTGACAAGTTCTACACCATGGACAGACTCACTCTCGAGGTCGTCACACCACTGGCGAACCAAAACAATCTGCTGCACTTCATGACCCAATATATCAGTCGTGATTATGAGGTAGACCTCTTGGGCTTCGACGACACCCTATATCGTGTTGCCGTAGAATATGTGCATTACTTCTAAGGCATTGCAGCTAAGTGCACGGCGGCTAACACCATAGCAGCACAAGCCACAAAAAGGGAGCCTTAGGCTCCCTTTTCAAATCCACCGGATTACAGCGCGGCCAAGACCACCTCGGCCTTGCTGACCTCAAAGCTCTTTGGCGCCTCAACATTCAGCAAAGTTACCACGCCATTGTCTATCACCATGGCGTAACGTTGAGAGCGAATGCCGCCAAAACCAGCGGTGTCCATCTCTAGGCCCAAGGCCTTGGTGAAGCTGGCATCGCCATCGGCCAACATCATCAATTCACTGGCATTTTGCGCCTCGCCCCAGGCCTTCATCACAAAGGCATCGTTAACCGATACACAGGCGATGATATCGACCCCTTTGGCCTTAAACTGATCCGCCAGCACCACATAACCGGGCAGATGCGCCTCAGAGCAGGTTGGGGTAAAGGCGCCGGGAACGGCAAACAGTACCACCTTCTTGTTAGCAAACAGCTCTTTTACATCATGGTTGACCATGCCGTTTTCGGTCAGCTCGCCTAGCGTGGCGGCGGGTAATGCTTGTCCTTGGGCTATCATGGAAAAATCCTTATGGTTAACAGTAAACTTAGGCAGCCAAATTGGCCTTGTCATGTCACTCACCTAAGCAGATACCTGAAGCATAGCCGTTATTCATCAAGACAAACACAGACTAACCTTAGGGTTTCTATATATCACGCCCCTGAATGCGCCTGGTTTTTTGGGCGCAGGTGGCGATAGGCGCCGCGAGCGCAGCGGCCACAGCCGTGCAGGGTCAGTTCACACAGCATGGCAAACAGCAGACCAAACACCAAGCCAAAGCCGATAGCGCGGCCATCTAGCAAGATGCTATGGCTGAAATTCTGCCATACCTGGTCACGGATCTCAGGCAGAGGCGCCAGCACAAGCCTGTCGAAACCGCCGTAGGTTGATTGATTAAACTCAGTCAGTGCCTCTGACAGCAACTGATACCTTTGATAAATCGCCTCTATGCTCTCGCCGCCGGCATTAAACACGGCGTCGGGATTCTGCTTATAGTGGGTAATCAGCTTATCGAGATCGCCGCCAAAGAAACGGTCCGCATCGCGCTGAAATTCTGCCAAATTCTGTTTAGCCTCCTGGGTATGAGCAGCAAGCGCCTTGCCATACTGATCGACAAAAGCGGGAACCTGCACCCCGAGCAGAACGCCACAGACAAAGAGCAATAATCTCAGGTAATCCATCAAGCGTCTTATCATCACTTCCCTCCCCTTGTCTTAACGGATCACTAGCTCTCTAAGCTAACCTTTGGGTGCTGGGCACTGGCCTGTTCGTGATAGATATCATCCAGATAACCTAGCAGCTGATCTTCCGTCAGCTCGGGCGGAATCACCACATCATAGACACGGCTGCGCATCCCGGTTTGCGACTCACTAAACAACTGCCACTCCTCGCCAACGCGCCGCACCGACATGGACCTGCCGAACACATTAATCCTTATCATCTCACGCACCTAGATATTATTGAATGCTAACTTAGTTATAGTGTCGAACATTTATCGTTGCATGCACAATCTGACAGACTAAGCCAACCTCCACTAAAACATTAAATTCTAATTAAATCCAGGCGCTTTTTGAATCATAAGAGCTACAATAAAAACCGATTAAACAGAGCAAGCGGCGTAAACAGCAGTTTTTTAAATGGGGCTAAAATCATCATGGAATCCCTTAGTTCACCGACACAAAAAATCTAATGCATTATTTTATACAACTCGTAAGAACCATCAGTCTTAAAACTTTGCACATAGGTTTTTCTTTTATTAGCATCATTGCGCGTAACTTCATATCTAATTTGATTTCTGAAAGAATCTTTCGAAACTTTTATGACTTTTGTGTTATTGCAAATTTCATTGACACTAACCCCATTACTTAAAACATTTGACTCCAAACTTTCACAAGACTTTTCAAAGCTATCAAGAAACCCATTAATAATTTTAAAATCTTGTCTATTTGCCATATTTTCAATTGTGACAAAATCCCTTTGCTCCTCGCAATCTATACTTGAGACCTCTCCGCCCAGAAAAGCACTCTTTCTATAATCTGCATGGTAATCCACTCCGATCATTTCCAACTCAATAAAATCTCTAAAACACACTCCATGCTCAAAATAGGGGCTAAGCTTTAACTTAAAGTTATAATAACTCTTATGTAGTTCGTTACGTTTGACTATCAAGGACTCAAACACAACACCCTCCTTCAAGTCTAAAGTAGTCACCCCATCTTCAGCATGAGCAGTGATAGAGATTAAATAGAAAAACATAACAGCATATAGATACTTTTTCATACGCACTCTCACATCTATAATCTCTGGCAAGCTATTAAGCCACACTCATTCCTTTAAAGTAATAAATTCCTTATCCGTTAAACCTAATTCAAACTTCAATGCTAAACACTCTTTCGAAAGCTTCTGGTCTTCCCAATAAACAGATGGAGCCATAAACTTCCATCCATCTTCATATACTAAAGAAAAACCACCAATAACAGATTCATTTGCGACAAATACACATGCATATTTATCAACAACCTTGGATTGTATAACCTTCCCATCATTCAGCTTTGCTAAGCTTAAAAATGGCGCGTTGACAAAATAGCTGTCCACATTGCGCATATCACCTAGGGAAACGTCAACCCAGTGTGAACTTTTATAAATACTATTTATTTTACTTGAAATAATCTCGCCTTCCTCGACCTGAATCTGCGCAAGATCAGCTAAAAAATCTAGCACTACCTCATCTACACGCTCGTGGGTCTCTTCTGTCGCGGAACAAAAACCGACGCTCTCGATACCGAAAGCTAATACCAATAACAGCCAATACTTGTTCATGTTTATAATCCCTGACCCACTGGGTACATAGCACAGTTAACTCACAACATTATCATAGGGAACATAAGCTGACATAGACTACATATACCATTACCCCGAGGTTCTGTAGTAGAAGGAGAGAATAATAGCGTTGTGCTGGACAGAAGGATGTATGTCAAAGAGGCGGCTATGCTATGAAAAGCAAAAGCCGTAATAAATGAAGATTTGTAGCAGTTTCTTAACGACTATGGCTACTTTTCTGAACTCATTTTTGATCGGCTTCTTCTATACTTTTCTTAAACGAAATTGCATGTTCATTGCCCATTTCAGCAGCAAGATTTAAATACTTACGGAACAGGATCTCATTCTCCAAATCGAAATAAGCAATTGAAAGAAGGTAATAGTACTCAGGAATATCCCGATATTTTAGAAACTTAGTGGCAAGTTCAACGACTAACTTCGGGTTATGTGTGAAAGGTTGCCGACCTAAATTAAGCATTCTGAGATAATAAACCTCTGCATCAATGCTCTCTCCAGAATCAATTAGCCTAAATAACCGCTCCTTTAACTCTGCTAAATCGGGGCTATCGTTATCAATCACTGCGATAAGATATTCGGCTTCTGCATCAACATGACCTTGCTTGGAGCCTTTGCTAACAACGCCAATCGACTTTGCTGATCGACCGTAAAATTCGCGCTAGCCCAAGTTGCATGCGGTAAATCTCTTTCACTCAGAGCAATCAGTTTCTTCCGGTCACAGACTTCTTGCCCAGAAAAATACTGCCACATGCAATACTCTAAATGACCATGATCTGTTGCCAAAAAACTTTTTTTAAGCTCATCCAGATAAGATGTGTCACCGGTAGTCAGGTAAAGTGTAGTCAATGAGGCGACTTTAAATTTCTGAACCTCTGAATCTCCACCGCCAATATATAACTTATTAACACGTCGCTTTATTTCGAAATCCAGTGTCCCTACCCCTTGCCCACACTTTTCCAGTTCAGCCTTTATCGTCTTCAGGTCATTAGATCTCTGTATGGATGTATTGATAGCAACCATCGCATCGAGATCACAAGCGAGTACTGATGAAGCGCTTAGGAGGATACCAAACATTAAACTAGCGGCCAGAGTAAGCCATCTCACCAAGGTATTTTGCAAATCAACTCTCCATGTATTGCTGCCTGAATTAAGGCTGGTAAAGCCAGCAAATCCTAAACCACTACTCGCTCTTCATCGCGGCCTTAACGTAGACATCGAAGCGGTTCTTCTTGGTTTCGATGCGGGTGCTGGGTTTAACACCGTCGAGATCGTCGGCGTAGTCGGGGCGTTTGACCACTACGCGCTTGCTGGCGAGGGCCATGGCAGGGGCCAGCAGGCCG
Source organism: Shewanella sp. ECSMB14101 (assembly GCF_000773485.1). Taxonomy (NCBI): domain Bacteria; kingdom Pseudomonadati; phylum Pseudomonadota; class Gammaproteobacteria; order Alteromonadales; family Shewanellaceae; genus Shewanella; species Shewanella sp. ECSMB14101. Next base: position 72,574 of record NZ_JSFF01000023.1, read on the forward strand.
TCGGCGTCGAGATCGGCGCCCACCAGCGATTGGAATACGCGCATCTCTTTCTTCACCAAGGCCGACTTTTCCCTGTGAGGATACATAGGATCCAGATAGACCACATCCACCTGCTCGCCCAAGGCTGCCAGCGCCGTCAGGCTAGAGCCATGGACCAGACGCATGCGTTCCTGCATCCAGGAGCCGATATCGGCATCTTCATAAGCGCGGCGCAAACCATCTTCCAACAGGGCGGCGACCACAGGGTTACGCTCCACCATGGTCACAGTGCAACCTAGGCTGGCTAGCACGAAGGCATCTCGCCCCAAACCTGCGGTGCCATCAACCACACTAGGGGTCACGCCTTGTTTAAGACCAACGGCCTTAGCAATAGCCTGGCCTCGACCGCCACCGAACTTACGTCTGTGAGCCACGGCGCCAGAGACAAAATCGACAAATATTCCCTTAAGTTTGGGCTCGTCGCGCTTGTTCAAGATGAGGCAGTCATCTTCAAACACCAACTCAAACAGGGCGTCCTTATCGAACACTAAGCCCCAACGGTCACACACGGCTTCCAGAGTCGGGTATTGGCGATTAAAAAAGATCCCCATGGGCAGAACATTTGTTGATGATGCAGTCACTTTGGCTCGGTAAATTAAGAAATCACGCCGACATTATGCCAAAAGTGCACCACGCTGAATACGCTCTTTATGCGTGGCACGCTGTTACGCACTCACCAACTCTCTGTACCTAGGCGGGCATCCCCCCTATAATCGCCCTATCAGGCTAGCGCCCTCACCATCTGGAATCTTCATGTTAAGTTACCGCCACGGCTACCACGCCGGAAACTATGCCGATGTGCTTAAGCACACCCTCTTGTTGCAAACCTTGAAATTGATGCATAAGAAGAATAAGCCCTTGGTGTATATCGACACCCATGCCGGCGCCGGTGGCTATGCACTGTCAGACGAGTTTGCACAGAAGACGGGCGAGTATTTAGCGGGGGTCGCCAAGCTGTGGGATAAGCAGGACTTGCCCGAGGCGCTTGGCCAATACATAGGCGATATCAAACACTTCAACAGCGGTGACGAACTCGAACTTTACCCAGGCTCACCTGCATTTGTTGACATGAACCTGCGCGACGCAGACCGCATGGTATTGCACGAACTGCACGGCGCCGATCATCAGCTGCTAGATGAGCAACTGGGCGGTGACAAGCAGATCAAGGTGATCAAGGGCGATGGTCTTAAGGGGCTATTGGCCGCTGTGCCGCCGCTGGAGCGCCGCGGGGTCATTCTTATCGACCCTAGCTACGAGATTAAAAGCGATTACCAGGAAGTCGCCAAAGCCGTTATTAAGGCGCATAAGAAATTTGCTACCGGGGTCTATATGATTTGGTATCCGGTGGTGAAGCGTGAACAAACCGAAGCCATGTTTGACATGCTGAAACAGAGCGGCATTAAGAAGCAGCTGCGGATAGAACAAGCCATCAAACCCGACAGCGAAGAGTTTGGCATGACGGCCGCAGGCCTTTGGGTGATCAACCCCCCCTGGCAACTCGATGAGATCGCGCAATCGACCCTGGATTACCTGCACCCGCTGCTTAATCAGGGTGGCGGCCATGTTCAAGTCACCTGGGAAGTGGGCGAATAGCGCCCTAAATAGTACCGAGACCTAGTAGTTGCAATAGTAGTTAGAAGAAGGGCGCGCAGGGCGTGCCCTGATGATAGATGATCTGCCAGCATCCGGCCTCGCACTTCCACAACGAGGTACGCAACGAATAGCGCTTATTTACCTCGTTCACCGGCTTAAAACAGGCGCGATAGTTAAGCTGAGCCAGATCCGCACTCAATAACCGATACTGAATATCTGTCACCTTAAATACCGGCGGCTTCTCTTTGGGCAGGCGCGCCAACACCTCTGGCTTACCAAAACTCACGCCCGTCGCCCCCACCTCAAGAAAATCGACATGAATAAGCTGGTCGAGCGCCTTAGGATCGGTACGCACCTCTGGGTTAAGCAGCGCAATTTCCTGTTCGATAACGATCTGCTGCATCTTGACTACCCCAATTTCTGATAGCGTTTCAACAGTATCTTGACCCGTTTCACATAGGCCTGGGTCTCTGGATAGGGCGGAATACCCTTGTACTGGCTCACAGTGGTGGGACCGGCATTGTAGGCGGCGCAAGCTAGATCGATATCGCCATCAAATCTTGCCAGCATCTTAGCCAGATAACGGGCGCCGCCATCGATATTCTGCTCGGGTCGGTAGGGATTCTTAACGCCCATCTCCTCGGCTGTGCCTGGCATCAACTGCATCAAGCCCATGGCGCCACTGCGCGACAGGGCAAATACATTAAAGGCAGATTCGGCGTGGATCACGGCGCGGATCAACGCAGGATCCAAACCGTAGGTCTTGGCGGCACGAGAGATCAACTCATCATATTCGGCGCTGAACAGCGGTATCTTCTGCCAGTCGAGATCTGAGTCAGGTTTGCAGGCGAAGCATTCATACAAGAGCACCCTGAACTCACTATGGCCCGGTGCATGATCGGCAAAGGCCACTACGCCGTTGGCCTGGGTATATTGATAGACTTTGATCTTACTATCGTCGGTGTCATCTAGGCGCGGTGCGTCGCTGTTACTTAAGATGCCATGTTTAGAGTAACTCGCCTTGTAGCGCGGCTTTTCCGATTGCGCCGCCGCGTCCTGCAGCCAGCACAGCGCCAGACCGAGCCAGAGGCACAGCAGCTGTAGGGCAAAATAGGCATGACGCACTGCAACGGGCATTAAAATCCAATGTCTTGATCGAGTTTGAGTACTTCAATGATAGCAAACAGCTGCTTCATCTCTCGGTTTATTTGGCTGAACTCGTACTCGAAGGTGGCGCCGTCGAAGATAGAGCCTAACTCGAAGCGATTGTCGCCACTCTGCAACATGATCAATAACTTGTCTTCGTAGAAAGCACACTGGATCTTTTTCGCAAACAGGTTGGCGAGAGACTGCAGACGCTCCATAAAGCCGAGAGTAAGCAGGTAGCGCGCCTCAATTTGATCGTTTGAAAATACATCAAAGCGCTCTTCAAACCTGGGATCTTCGAGCTTAACCCGGCTCAGGCTCTTAAAGCTGCTGGAGAGAAAGTTCACCAAGCCACCGCGATTTTTCACTACCACAGTATGACCCTTAAACGCCTTATGGCTGCTGAGTTGCACCATAACACCACGAAAAACAGTTTCTGTTTCGGTACTCTTCTCGCGTTTAACCTGTTTGGTGAGCCACAGCTCATTGATGGCGATCTCCACGCCCTTGTAAGTGCCCTGCACATAATCATCGAACTTGGCATTATCATAGCCAGGCAATAACTTGGAACGCTTAAGCTGAGTTAGGCTCATGCTATGGCTGGTGCTGAAGATAAAGTCATGGCCGAAATAACGAAAGATCTTAGGAAACACCTCTCGCTTCACATCGGATTTATAATGCTTCACCGGCCGATAGCACCACCAGGCGAAGGGCAGAAATAAAACAATGTAGAAGACCCAAGGGATATCCAGGTAACCAGACACACTAAAGATAAAAATCAAGGCTGCCACGGCCAGGAGAATACCCAGACTGGTATAGAGACGACCGCGCAGCGCCTTAAGGCTAGCAACTCTATGATTTTCAAATTTACGAGTGAGCGGCTCAATATGCTCGTCGTAATAGGCCTTAAACCGCTCCTGCTCCTCGGGGTCGGCCACCAAACGTTGTGGCTGACGCTCGGCCTTGATCGGCTCACCGAGGATAAAACTCAATATATTCATCTATTCAAGACTGGGATTTATTTTAGGTAATCGGCAGCGTCCACGGGGGCTCTTGCGGCCTCTTCGGCCTCATAAAAAGGCATCGCCTTGACCTTGGCCATAGAGGCGATAATCGATCCAGGGAAGATCTCCACCGCCGTATTCAGTTCTGATACCGCAGCATTATAGAAACGTCTCGCCGCCGAGATGTGCTCTTCCACCTCGCTATAGGTGCGCATCGCCTGCACCATAGTTTGATCAGACTTAAGCTCGGGATAATTCTCGACGCTGACCATCAACTGGCCCATCTTGCTATTGAGCTGCTCGGCCAATCCCAAGTGCTCTTTAATCGCCGCCGCGTCATTAAGATCATAACCCGCGGTGACCTGCGTACGTAGCGCGGTGATCTCCGTCAGCAGCGACTTTTCATGATCCATAAATTTCTGTGCGATCTTAAGAATGTTGGGCACCAAATTAGCGCGCTTCTTCAACTGCACATCGATACCCGACAAGGCTTCACGCACCGCGTTACGCTTCTTGATCAGGCTGACATACCAGAGGTAGGTGATGATAACGACTAGGCCAAGGCCTAACAGCAAACCTTCCATCTTTGAGTTCCTTCCCTTTAGTTATTGTTATCTGTCTTTGATTAACGCACCAGCTTCACCGATTTTCGCGATAATTTCCAGCAATTTATCGGCTCTCCCTTCGCCATTTCGCTGCTGCTATATTCATCTTTTTCAGCTAAATTGGGGAATCTGCAACTTTATCCGCCGCAAAAGCCTGCTTTTCGGCCTAATGAGTATCTTTTTCAATCATACAGAGCAAAAGTCACAATAAGTGTCACATCAAAACTAATTATCTATATCAAACAGACAGATAAAATAACGAAAAAAGTTACAGAATAATGAAAAGCCCAGTAATACAAGGGAATAACACTAAGATAGATAACACATTGACAGGTATTCGAATAAAAATAGGCCAGAGCTAGGCGATTTATGAGCCAACTGGTTCAACCGGACGAGTCTTTACCATTTACTTGCACAGAGATTAAACAACAGGCAGCTGGGTATTCAAATCAGCCTTAAACCTGACCTAAAGCAGACTGCTCTGCTGTTCAGTCTTCATACAGCCAAGTTGGGCTAATATTTCAATCAACCAAGAGGCAACCCTATCTTCCCAAGCTGGGTTTTGGTTTCAATCATCATCCTTTTATTGGCCCACTTAACTTTAAGTTGGGCTTTTTTTTTGCCTGCAAGCCACCCCTATACGCAACTAAGATTGAGTATTGGCGCCAAATTAAGCTTCAGTTAAAGCAATGCCTTCATCATAAACGGTTATCTTACCGCCCCGTGGCGGTCATAAATAAATGGGTACCAAGATGCCCAAGATGAAGGAAGAACCATGAGCTCCAATCAAGAAGAGAGTCTGGCGGCTAGTCATCCCCCGACTCCCTCAACAAGCAAAAACGGCCTGTTTGTCCGCTTTCTTAACGTGGTCGAACGCCTAGGAAATCTTTTACCTCACCCCATCACTCTCTTCGCCCTATTTTGCGCCGCCGTCATAGTGATCAGCGGTATTGCCGGCTATTTCGAGCTGACAGTCAATGACCCCCGCCCAGTGGGTGCACCAGGACGGGGCGAAGATGGTCTGATCCATGTGGTCAGCCTGATGAATGCCGAAGGCCTTAGGATGATAGTCTCCAACCTGGTGACTAACTTTACCGGCTTTACGCCTTTAGGCACTGTATTGGTGGCACTGCTGGGCGTGGGCATTGCCGACCGTTCTGGCCTGCTATCGGCCGCTATGCGCACCTTGGTTATGGGCGCCTCAAAGCGTCTGGTCACCCTGACCATCGTCTTTGCTGGTATCGTCTCTAATACCGCCGCCGAGCTAGGTTATGTAGTGCTGATCCCCATGGCCGCGCTGATCTTCCACTCCCTCGGGCGTCATCCTCTCGCGGGTCTGGCCGCGGCCTTTGCAGGTGTCTCCGGCGGCTATAGCGCCAACTTGCTTCTGGGTACGGTAGATCCTCTGCTGTCGGGCATCACAGAAGCGGCGGCGCAGATGATCGATCCCGAGTATCTGGTAGGCCCTGAGGTCAACTGGTACTTTATGTTTGTCTCAACCTTCGTCATCACCCTCCTCGGCGCCTTGGTCACAGAGAAGATTGTCGAGCCTAAGCTGGGCAAATATGACGCCAGTGAGGCCAGCCTAGATCTCCAAAATCAGAAAATGGACAGCGTCACGCCGCTCGAAGTCAAGGGGCTCAAGATGGCCGGGCTCTCCATCTTAGTGCTTGGTGGTATTCTGGCGCTCTCCGTGGTGCCGGAAAACGCGCCGCTGCGTCATCCTGAAACAGGGCTGGTTGCCGGTTCCCCTTTCCTCAAGGGTATAGTGGCCTTCATCTTTATCTGTTTCGCCATTCCTGGCCTGGTGTATGGCAAGGTAGTGGGTACCATGAAGCGAGATAAAGACGTCATCGACGCCATGTCCCACAGCATGAGCACCATGGGCATGTATATCGTACTGGTGTTCTTCGCCTCGCAGTTTGTCGCTTTCTTTAAATGGACAAACCTGGGCGCCGTACTGGCGGTTACTGGCGCAGATGCCCTCAACGCCATCGGCCTCACAGGTCCGCTGGTGTTCCTGCTGTTTATCATGATGTGTGGCTTTATCAATCTGATGCTGGGCAGCGCCTCGGCGCAGTGGGCGGTGACGGCACCAATTTTTGTCCCCATGTTGATGTTGGTGGGTTATGCCCCCGAAACCATTCAGGCCGCCTATCGTATCGGTGACTCTGTCACTAACTTGATCACCCCTATGATGAGTTATTTTGGCCTGATCCTGGCCGTAGCCTCCCAATATAAGAAGAATCTCGGCATAGGCACACTGGTTGCCACCATGCTGCCTTACTCCATCGTCTTCTTTATCGGGTGGACCTGCTTCTTCTTTATCTGGGTATTCGCCCTCGGATTGCCAGTCGGCCCGGGTGCCGCCACTTACTACACTCCTTAAAACCCGATGCGGGGCCGGTGAAATCACTGGCCTCGCTAATTTAATAGCTCTTTAATCGCCCCGACCACAGAGTCGACCCGCTTGGGTTGTACCGACTGTCGACGACGGCAAAGATAGATGGGCTCACTCACCTCCACCTCCAAAGCATGAGCCGAGATCAAGCCTTGATGGGCAAAGGCCTCCACCGCATAGGCAGGCAAGACTGTGAATCCTAAGCCGCGACTTACCGGCTCCAAAATCAACCCTATCTGATTAGAAAAACCTTTGCTTGGTAACTGCTCGCCCTGCTCAAACTCAGGATAGTTGGCCCCCAGCAGTAACTTGGCATGGTGAGCACCATCAGGATGATTGATAAATCCCAGCGCCTGCAACGCCGTCCAGGTGAGTGGCATCTTACTCGCCGGAGTGACCAAGAGCAGCGGTTCCTTAGCAATCAGCTGTGCCTCTACCTCCTCAAGATTAGGCTGACGGGTCATTAAACCTATATCCGTCTCTAAGGCGGCTATTGCGGTTTCTACACCGGCATTGGAGGCGAAGCGATAATCCAGTGACAACTGCGGATGGGCTGATTGGAGATCCAGCAACTCGCCATAGAGCTTAAGGCCGACGCTACCAGGCGACATTAAGCGCACCAAACCGGCAAAGGGCGGATCTTGCTTGATCCCCTGCTCTAACTTGGCCAGCGACAGGAGTATCTCTTGTCCCTCTTGATACAACTGGCGACCGGCATGGGTAAGGGAGAACTGCTTACCTTCACGCAGCAGCAATTGGGCATCCAGCTGTTCCTCTAACTTACGCACATGCTGACTCACACCAGATTGCGTCATATAGAGTCGCTCGGCGGTGCGCGTAAAGTGCCCCAACTCCACCAGCGTACAGAAACTTCGTAGCCAAACAGGATTTATCATTACGTTTTGTACTTAAAATTATAAATTTTGATAATTTTACATAATTTAGTTCAATTTGTAAGCTATACCCAATTCAATTGACAGGAGCACAACATGAACAAGGCTTACCCAAGAACTTTTTCTCACATAGGTATTTCGGTGCCGGATCTCGAGGCTGCCGTTGAGTTTTACACTCAGGTATTAGGCTGGTACCTCATAATGGAACCCACAGAGATTGTTGAAGACGACAGTCCAATTGGCGAGATGTGTAACGACGTCTTTGGTGAGGGTTGGGGCTCGTTTCGTATCGCGCACCTGGCAACCGGCGACAAGATAGGCGTCGAGCTATTCCAGTTTGCGAATCAGCAAAACCCTGAGGATAACTTTGAGTATTGGAAAACTGGGGTGTTCCACTTCAGCGTACAAGATCCAGATCTAGAAGGCCTGGTCGAGAAGATTGTGGCCGCCGGTGGTAAGAAGCGCATGAAGGCGCCTCGCTACTATTACCCAGGCGAGAAGCCTTATCGCATGATCTATATGGAAGATCCTTTTGGCAATATCTTAGAGATTTACAGCCATAGCTATGAACTGACCTATAGCGAAGGCGCTTACTAATCGCTAATTCATCAGCCCATAAAAAAGGTTCATCGCGGATAAGCGGGGA
>NZ_JSFF01000024.1:0-10225 GCF_000773485.1 Shewanella sp. ECSMB14101
CTTCGTCGTTTATCCAAGACTCTAATATTCCCGCTATCTCTTCAGGTGTTCTATCAACAGGATCAGTATTATGAGTCAGTGCAAAAACACCAACTAGAACAAGCAAGCCAATAATTATCGAGATGATCCAGATCACGATTTCACCTAACGCCCGCACCATGGGCGCACGGAACGTAGTGCAGTGCGTCCCGCCGCGCCAGCGGCGCAATGCGTGCGATTGTTATGAGTTTTTTGACTCGTGTAGAAACGAAATGTTTGAAGCATTTTCATAGTCGCCGTGTTTTAGTAAAGAAATTAACTTTCCTAATTCATTTTCCTGCATCAATTTATATTCTTCCTCTTTTTCGCGAATATCTTCATCATGCCAATAGTGATATAGATTTCCAAAAACATCTTCCACTTCAGGCATCTTTGACCAATCTAGCTTTTCAAATAGCATTTGAGCTATTCCACAATCCATATTGTCCTCATGCATAGCAGATAGTAGCTCAATTAACTTTTCTAATTCGGTCATTGCTTACTCATAACATTTTATTAGTGCGCATGCGCGTTTACCTCATTGGACCAGTAAAAACGCGCACAGTTAACTATCTGTATACAATGAACTTATCAGCATTTTGCTTAATATACCATCTGGAAAAACGCGCATGCGCGTTTTCCAAACCTATTATCAACTTGACAAGGATTGCAATCATTTGATTTTAAACGGAGTTATATTATCAATAACGGCAAAACGCGCACGAATTTAGGCTCAAAATCACCCAAAAGTCACATAATTTAAATATGACTCTGTATCTGTCCAGTTTCTACTTCTTGTGGTGAATCGCACAAACAGCACTTAGATAAGAAATTGTTGAGTAGTAAGTTTGCGATTTACTAGCTGACCACCAACTCACTTTGGGGCATTTCCTAGTTAAGAAAGTATTGACTCTGAAGTTGCAATAGCGGCCGTTCTTAAACTAGGGCAGTAACTCCCTTACGTCACACCCCAAAACCTCAGCGAGTTGATAGGCCTTTTCGAGCGTAATGTTGACCTCACCACGCTCAATTCGTCCTGCATAGCTACGATCTATCTCTGCTAATAACGCCATTTTATCTTGCGAGATCCCGAGAGCCTTGCGCTTATCGCGTAATTTCGCACCAAACTGGATAGCTAAGTCTTTCATTTTTCATCTCGTAAAGAGAAAGACTATCCAAAGTTGCGGCTTATAAAGCCACGGATTATAATCCGCATTTATAATGCAAAGCTCTCCTATCCCGGAGAGTTAGAGATAAAGAGCCGCTTTGCGAGAAAGTAATGTCAAAACCATCCATCAAGATTAACGCTCAACTAAATTCAATTCTCCAGGATGAGAACTTTGACAACTTCAGTGTGACACGATTACGTGACGCATACTTGGCAATGTCTTCAACGACCGAAGAGCCAATCGAAGCTCGCAAGTATGTTTACAGGCAAATCCATAGACTGGTTAAGAAAGGCTTACTGCTTAAGAAGGGAACAAAAAACTCTAAAAGGATTGTGTACCAAAAGTCTGAGCTGTTTTTTGAGACCAAATTCATCGTGCAAAATACAACAGCGGCCACGGCAAACCAGATCACATCAGCCCCCTCGACGACTAATCACGCCATTAGGCAACTTGAAGAGCGTTTGAAAGAATCTGAAGTGGATCTGCTTACTAGCATTGGTGAATCTGAAGAGTATATGCGGTTGTATCAGTCTTTCCCCGAAATGAAGGCACATCTCGAATCCCAGTACTTACAAGCCCGAGAAAAAAGCTCAAAACTACTTGGGCAAATCAAGGCTATTAAATCTGTCCTCTCTCACCAACGTAAATAATCTTCATGCAACTAAGACTATGGCAATCAGAGTGCGTCAATCGCGCTCTAAAGCACTTTAATGCCAAGCACAGGCATTTCCTATGCTTAGCGACGCCTGGCGCCGGTAAGACGATTATGGCAGCCGAGGTAGCAGCTCAACTATTTGAAAAAGGCCTAATCGACTTTGTGCTTTGCTTTTCACCTTCCATCAATATATCTCAGGGGATCAGGTCCGCATTTTCAAAACGATTAGATTGTCGTTTCGATGGCGTAATAGGGGCTATTGGTTGCTCCTATACCTATCAAAGTATGCTGTCATTCAACGAAAACTTTTGGCAACTACTAAAACGAAATCGCGTACTCGTTGTTTTTGACGAGATCCATCATTGCTCAGGCAGTTCTTTAGAAGATGCGAATGCATGGGGAGAAGAGATCTTACTGAATATTCAAAACCAAGCAGAATACACCCTAGCATTAACTGGCACTCCATGGCGCTCAGATCAGGCACCTATAGCTCTATCTCGTTACACAGATCCGAACAACCAAATTCAATGTGATTACATATACGGTTTAAGGGAAGCTGTAGCTGACGGAGTATGCAGAAATCCCAAGATCGTATTAATTGATAATGAAAAAATTTCGGTTACTGATGAAGAGAATGAAACTAAGACGTTTAATTGTCTGGATGATCTATTCAAAGGTTCTTCGGTTTCTTATCAATCGGTCATCAAAAATGATTTGGCAGTACGACATGTGTTAAAGCTAGCGACAAACAAGCTCAATAGCATTAGGTTACACAATCCAAATGCAGCAGGACTAGTCGTTGCATCATCAGTAGAGCATGCTTCACATATTCTGAATATTCTCAGAGAGGAGTTTGCACAAACCGCTGAAATCGTTACCTACAAAGAACAACAACCTTCATTAAAAATCGATGGATTCAGGAATGGCACAACAAGCTGGATTGTTAGTGTTGGTATGATTAGTGAGGGGACTGACATCCCACGTCTCCAAGTATGTTGTCACCTAAGCAGAGTCAAAACTGAGCTCTATTTTAGGCAAGTTCTAGGTAGAGTATTACGTAAAAACAAAAGCAAAAACCAAGAAGCCTGGCTATACACCTTCGCTGCACCAAAACTTGTCGAGTTTGCAAACCGCATAGCTGAAGAGATACCTGACATTCAAGTGGTATTCCGGGAAGCGCTGGAACCAGAAGTTTCACAGGGCCGAGGCAATACCCTTCCTTTGCTATCCAAAAATATTCCCCCAACGTCCATTAGCGAGCTTAAATTTGGACGAGCCTGCCTTGATGAACATACGCCATCACATTTGGCAGAGTTAGCATCGGCAAAACACTCACCTCCTGTAGCCTCATTGTCATTTGAGCTTCTCGGCGGTTTCAGAGAGAGAGTTGTTTCAACCTTTAGCTCTCCGTTCTAAACCCTCACAACAAAGTATGGTGACACCACTTTTTCAAGATTTATGCATAATGGCTTTTTCTGCGATACGAAGCTAAAAGTTCTGTAACTATCTTTTGAGATTTTAGGTGGTTTTAGAGAACAGCTTATATCTAACTTTGAATAACCTTTTTAAACGTATGCCCTACAATACGAATGCTGATAGGATTGTTATCCTAAAAATCGTAATTCATACTTTCAAGACAATCAGTTGCATGTGACCTTTCCCCTAGATTAGTACCAATACCTTAATGAGATTTTCCAGCTTATGCCGCTTGTTTAGCATATTCAACCGGCTGGCGTGAAGCCACCGTAGGCTTAAGCCCAGATCGCGCCGCCAAAGCGCTGATAGAGGAAGGCAACCTAGTCGACGATGGTAATCGGCCACAGCACAAAGTCAGCCTGCCCGACAACACGCGCCCACGAATGTACTGCGTGAAAGGCTGTATCTTGGATGACTAAAGTTGCGATGAGTCCCGTGTGGGCTTGTCGCCTTGCTGTGAACTGCCAGAGCACCTACAACCAATACAGAACAAGTAACAAATGAGCTAAATTATTTGGTTTTAACTCAAATAAGTTGAGAATAATCATAATCGTGGTAGGGTAAGCAACAGTGATAAAGTCCCAAATTTATGGTTAAAAAACACCGTGGAGAGAGCATGATCCGCTGCCACCTAGCCCGTTTAATGGGTGAGAGAAAAATGCGCATTAGCGACGTGATGCGAGAAACCGGCCTAAGCCGTACCACGGTCACGCTACTTTACAAAGAAACAGCTCTTAAAGTGGACTTAGAGGCGCTCGATAAGCTGTGCGAATTATTTAACTGCCCTTTAAGTGATTTGCTTGAACAGGTTCCGAATTAAAACGACTACAGGGAATGTTATGGCCTTCAACACCAATAAATTTAATGAAGATAGCCGGGTAAAAATCCCTGCAATTCTGCACCTAATGCGTCTAGGTTATAAGTACCTGTCACTCAAAGGGCAAAACTGGGATCTCGACACCAATATTTTCCCTGACGTATTCAAAACGGCTATTAGCAAAATTAACCCTAGTATTGATGATGCAGAAACAGGGCGCTTGCTAGAAGACGTCAAATTATTGCTCGATAACGAAGACTTAGGTAAAGCCTTCTTTGAACGCCTATCGGAGCGTTCAAATACCAAGCTGATCGACTTTGAGAATTTCAATAACAACACCTTCCATGTTGTCACAGAGCTAACATGTCAAAACGGCGATGAAGAATTCCGCCCAGATATCACGTTGCTAATCAATGGTATGCCGCTAGTGTTTATTGAGGTGAAAAAACCCAATAACCGTGAAGGCATTCTGGCCGAGCGAGCTCGCATCAACAAGCGCTTTCAAAACCCTAAGTTCAAGCGTTTTGCCAACATCACGCAGTTTATGATTTTCTCCAATAACATGGAGTATGATGACGGCGACCCAGAGCCTGTGCAAGGTGCCTTCTACGCTAGTAGCTCTTACCATAAGCCGGTATTTAACTATTTCCGCGAAGAAGAAGTCTTAAACTTAACCGCCTTGCTGAAGCAGGTGTCGGAGGAGGATGAGCTAAAAGTTTTAAAAGACAATAATCTCGAGGTTATTCGTAGTAATCCAGAGTTCCAGACTAACAAGCAGCCCGAGCGCCCAACCAATCGCATTTGTTCGTCGTTGCTAAGCCGTGAACGCTTAGCCTTTATCTTGCGCTATGCACTGACCTATGTGTCTGAGTCAGATGGCCTACAAAAGCACATCATGCGTTACCCGCAGTTGTTTGCTACCAAAGCCATTGAACGTAAGCTCAGCGAGGGCGTTAAAAAAGGCATTATTTGGCACACACAAGGCAGTGGTAAAACCGCCCTAACGTTTTACAACGTACGCTTTTTAACCGACTACTTCCAAAAGCAGCAAGTCATCCCTAAGTTTTACTTTATTGTTGACCGCTTAGACTTATTACAACAAGCGCAGCGTGAATTTACCGCCCGTGGCCTTACGGTATATACCGTCAACTCGCGAGAAGATTTTGCTCGCGACATCAAAGCCACGCAGGTGATCCACAACCATTCTGGCAAGCCAGAAATCACTGTGGTGAATATTCAAAAGTTTAAAGATGACCCTGATGTAGTTAGCACCAAAGACTATAACGTAACGATACAGCGCGTGTACTTTTTAGATGAAGTACACCGCAGCTATAACCCCAAGGGCAGTTTTTTGGCCAACTTGAGTCAGTCAGACAGCAACGCCATCAAAATTGGCCTAACCGGCACGCCACTATTAGGCGATGACTACAACTCGCGCGTGTTATTTGGCGACTACATACACAAGTACTATTACAACGCGTCCATTGCCGACGGTTACACTTTGCGCTTAATCCGTGAAGAGATCAGCACCCAATACAAAATCGAATTGCAAAAAGCACTTGAAGAAGCCGAAGTGAAAATGGGCGATGTCGATCGCAAACTCATTTATTCCCACCCAAGCTTTGTTGAGCCCATGCTGACTTACATCGTAAACGATTTTGAAAAAAGCCGTGGCGCATTAAACGACGCAACGATTGGTGGCATGGTCATTTGCGACAGCTCAGACCAAGCTAAACAGATGTTTGAAATTTTCAATGGCGTTTATGCCGATACACCCATTCTGCCGCAAACATCCAATTCAAATAGCCAGGTACTCGAAGTCGCCGAGCCTGCGCCAACCGCTTATGCCGAATCGGTTAAACAAGCCCAGAAGGTAAAAAACGCCGCCCTGATCCTGCACGACATCGGCACCAAAGAAGAACGCAAAAACTGGGTCGAAGATTTCAAGGCAGGCAAGATTGACTTTTTGTTTGTGTATAACATGCTGCTCACCGGTTTTGATGCCAAACGCCTGAAAAAGCTCTACCTTGGCCGGGTGATCCGCAAGCACAACTTGCTGCAAGCGCTCACGCGAGTGAACCGTACCTACAAAGATTTTCGCTACGGTTATGTGGTGGATTTTGCCGACATTCGTAAAGAGTTCGATGCCACCAACAAAGCCTATTTCGACGAACTACAGTCGGAGTTGGGTGATGAGATGGAGCATTACTCACAGCTGTTTAAATCTCAGGAAGAGATCAAACAAGAAATTGAGCATATCAAAGACGTACTGTTCCGTTTTGATACCGACAACATGGAAGAGTTCTGTAACCAAATCAGCCAAATACAAGACCGCGACACCGTGCTGGCACTCAAAAAAGCCTTAGCCGATGCTCGCAGTTTGTATAACTTGATCCGTTTGCAGGGCGAGTATGACTTTCTCGATGAACTGGATTTTGCCAAGCTCAACGTACTGTATCGCGAAACCAGCAACCATCTGGATTTACTCAACCTTAAAAACGATTTAGAAAGCGGTGAAGACACCAGTAACCTGCTCAACCGCGCCTTAGAAGACGTGATATTCAAGTTTGTAAAAATTGGCGAAGAAGAACTGGTACTGGCCGACAAGCTAAAAAACACCCTGCGCCAAACCCGCGAAGCACTGGCCAGCAATTTTGACCAGCAAGACCCGCAGTTTACCAGCTTAAAAGAAGAGCTAGAGCGCTTGTTTAAGAAGAAAAACTTAAGCGAAGTCACCCAGGATGAAATGGTTGCAAACATTGACGCGCTGAATAAAATCCACGACCGTGTCAAAGAGCTTAACCGCCAAAACAACCAATTAAGGCAAAAGTACCTCGGCGATGCCAAATACACCCGTATTCACAAACGCTTGCAAGAACGCCAACAAAGCCAAAGCGACATCAGCGAGTCAGAGCGTAAAATTTTCGAGGCATTAGCAGGCGTAAAACAAGATGCCGACGAGCAAGTGCTCAACAACAGCCAAGTGCTCGATAACGAAAGCTACTTTGAACGGCAAATGATGCCGCTGGTGATTGGCCGCTTTATGAAAGAACAGCAAATTAAACTCAACGCCGACGCCTCACGTTACATTAACCACCTCGTCGTCGCGGAATACTTAAAAGAATTTAATACCGGCAGCCAAGCGTGGTAATGCAGGTAAAACTGATTAGGAAGTAAACACCAAATGGTTGAATTAGAATTTCAGCAAAAAACCAAAGAATTAATCGATAGCTTAAAAAGCATCTGTGCCAACTATGGTTTAGGTAACGACGGTAATGAATTTAAAATCATTACCCAAACGTTTTTGTACAAGTTTTTAAACGACAAGTTCGCCTTTGAAGCGAAAAAGCTCGACGACAATATCGCCAAAGCCGATAAATGGGAAGAAGCCCTCGCAGCCATGAGCGAAGACGACCTCGACATGCTGCAACTACAAATGGGTGGCGATACCGCACGCTTAAAGCCACAGCACTTTATCAGCTACCTGTTTAGCCAACAAAACGCGCCGGATTTTGCCAAACTGTTTGACGATACCCTAATCGACATTGCCATTAGCAATAACGATGTATTTGCAGTAAAAACCGATGGCGGGGCAAAAGTGGTGCTGTTTGACCGCATCAGCCAATACATTGCTGACGACTCAAAACGCGATGCCTTCTGCCGCGCCATTATCAATAAATTAGTGGAGTTCAGTTTTGAGCGTATTTTCACGCAAAAATTCGACTTCTACGCCACTATATTTGAATACCTGATCAAAGACTACAACAGCAACTCTGGAGGTAAATATGCTGAGTATTTTACCCCCCATGCGGTAGCGCGCATTATAGCGGAAATCTTAATACCCAAAGAACAGCGCGGTACAGTACGCAATGTCAGTTGCTACGACCCATCGGCGGGTTCGGGTACGTTGCTGATGAACGTGGCACACGCCATTGGTGAAAACCGCTGTAGTATTTACACCCAAGATATTTCGCAAAAATCCTCTAACCTGCTGCGGTTAAACTTAATCTTAAATAACTTGGTGCACTCGATTCCCAATGTGATCCAAGGCAATACGGTGTTACACCCCTACCATAAAGACGGCAAAGAGCTAAAACGCTTTGACTATATTGTTTCTAACCCGCCATTTAAGCTCGATTTCAGCGACTTTAGGGATGAACTCGATAGCAAAGAAAACAAAGACCGTTTCTTTGCGGGTATTCCAAAGATTAAAGCCAAAGCCAAGGACAAGATGGAAATCTACCAATTGTTCTTGCAGCACATCATTGCCTCACTTAAACCGGGCGGCAAAGCCGCAGTCGTGGTGCCCACAGGTTTTATTACCGCACAATCGGGCATTGACAAAGGCATTCGCGAACATTTGGTGAAAAACAAAATGCTGGCGGGTGTGGTTTCCATGCCATCGAATATCTTCGCCACCACTGGCACGAACGTTTCTATTCTGTTTGTCGACGCCAGCAACGATGGCGATGTGGTCTTGGTGGACGCCTCTAACTTGGGCGAGAAAGTCAAAGACGGTAAAAACCAAAAAACCGTATTAACGCCAGAAGAAGAACAACAAATTATTGATGTCTTTAGCGCTAAAGAAGGAGTTGAAGATTTTTCCGTTTCTGTGAGTTATGACGACATCGAAGCTAAAAATTACTCGTTGAGTGCAGGCCAATACTTTGATGTCAAAATGGAATATGTAGATATTACCCCAGAGCAGTTTGCCGAGAAAATGCAGGGTTTTACCAGCAACTTGGATAGCCTGTTTAATCAGTCTCGTGAATTGGAAACGGAGATTAAAAAGCAGTTGGCGGGGTTGAAGTATGGAAAATAGAGCAACTCCGATAACTGAGTTATTGTCCTTTATGGTAGATAATCGCGGAAAAACGGTGCCAACTGCTGAATCAGGTTTTCCCTTGATTGCTACCAACTGCATAAAAAATAGCAGTATTTACCCAACTTTTGAAAATGTTAGGTATGTCGACGAAAAGACTAAAGACTCTTGGTTTAGAGCTCATCCAGAACCAAATGATATTATTTTTGTGAATAAAGGCACGCCTGGTCGAGTGTGCTTGGTTCCTGAACCTGTACCATTTTGTTTTGCCCAAGATATGATTGGATTTAGATGTGATCCAGAAAAAATTGATTATCAGTATTTGTTTGCGGTTTTACGTTCCGACTACATCCAAAAGAAAATCGAGAATTACCACGTTGGACTGGTAATCCCGCATTTCAAAAAAGGTGATTTAAAGCAACTCAATATTCCTCGCCTAGAAAGCCGTGAGGCTGAGCTGGCTGTTGGAAAGCTGTATTTAGCGCTATCGGAAAAAATTGAACTCAACAACCACATCAACGCTGAGCTGGAAGCCATGGCCAAAACCCTGTACGACTACTGGTTTGTGCAGTTCGACTTCCCAGACGCCAACGGCAACCCCTACAAAACCTCCGGCGGTAAAATGGTCTACAACCCAACCCTCAAGCGGGAAATACCTGAGGGATGGGAGGCAACTAATATCGGCAAAATATCAAAAACTGAATTGGGTGGAACCCCATCGACATCTGTGGATGAATATTGGCAAAATGCAGACATTCCATGGCTGAGTTCAGCCGAAACAGCATCATTTCCGATTATCACATCTGAACAAAAGATTACTCGGGCTGGAATTGATAACTCAGCAGCAACGCTTTTATCTAAAGGAACTGTCGTAATTTCGATTGTTCGTTATATTCGCCCTTCGATACTGGGAATTGATGCTGCAACAAACCAATCAGTGGTAGGAATCAGAGAGTGTAAGAGGCTTAAAAGCTCCTTTTTATATCCCTATTTTTGTCGTGAAGTCCCAAGATTAATGGGGTTGCGGACTGGGGCTCAGCAGCCTCATATTAACAAAGGCGTTATTGAAGGAAGCCCAATTGTTATACCTTGCGAGAAAGTTTTGACTGATTACTACAAAGTAGCAGATCCCATATTTGAAAAGATTATGAATCTTGCGCTTCAGAGCCACGAGCTTATGAAGCTCCGCGACTGGCTCCTCCCCATGCTAATGAACGGCCAAGTCACCGTTGGGGAGGCGAGCTAAATGTTAAACCTTACACCCCACC
>NZ_JSFF01000025.1:0-60826 GCF_000773485.1 Shewanella sp. ECSMB14101
ACACCACACCGCTTAATCAGGAGGCAGCATGAAATTTAACTTTGCACACTTAGGCGGTATTGATAACGGCACCGTTGAGCTGGGTGATTTAACCGTGATTTGCGGCCCTAACAATATGGGCAAAACCTATATTAGCTATGCCATTTATGGTTTGTTGCGCCATTTTAAGCAGTGGATTGATTTGTCGGTATCGCGTGAGCGGTTAGCGCAACTGCGCGACGAAGGTACCTTGTTGATTGAGCTGACTGACTATCAAGCGAAATTAGCCGATTATCTTAAAAACGCCTCTTCAGAGTTTTCTGAAAACTTGCCGCGCTACTTCAACGTACCGGAAGATTTTTTTAACGGTGCGAAAGCCAAGTTTAGCCACGACCAGCTAGTGTTTGACTTTACTAATGAGTTCAAACAAACCGTGAGTTTTGGGCAGTCAGAACAGTTAAGCTTTTACAAGGCTGAGAATGAAACCGTGTTATCTGTCACTTTCCAAACCAAAAGCGGTAGCCGTGTACCGAATCAGATTTTGGATGATGTGATTAGCGATCATATTGCTGATTGTTTGTTTGCTGATTTGTTGCCGCGTCCCTTTGTCGTGACATCAGAGCGCACCGGCATTGCCTTGTTCTACAAAGAGCTTGATATCAGCAAAAACGCCATTATCGAGCACATTACTAGCGGCGATAAGGTTAATCCGCTTGAACTACTCAACAGTATGCGCTCTCGTTATGCCCAGCCAATCCACGACAATATTAACGTCGTGCGTGAGTACGAAAACCTCTGTAAGCGCAAGAGTTTTATCCGTGAAGAGAGCGACTGCAAACCGATTCGGGATGCACTGCAAGACTTAATGGGCGGCTCTTACAAGGCGGTCGATAAACAAGTGATGTATATGCCCAAGAAAGAGCGTGGCCGCGATAAAGTGGCGGTGCCGGTTTACGTGGCTTCCTCTTCCATTAAGTCGTTGTTTTTAATTGATCTTTACATCAATTCGCTAGCCGAGAAAAACGGCATGTTGATTATCGACGAGCCAGAGCTGAACCTGCACCCAGATAACCAGCGAAAAATGGCAGGGCTATTAGCGCGTCTAGTCAATTCTGGCGTGAAAGTGCTGGTGACAACCCATAGTGATTATTTGATCCGCGAGCTCAACAACCGCGTGATGCTTAACCTTGAGGTAGAAAACAAAGAGCAGATTATGAAGTCGGCCAAAATGACTGATTTAGACTTGCTGAAACCTGAACAAATCAAAGCCTACAGCCTAAAAGATGATCACCAGATACATTCCGTAGAAGTGGACAAGTACGGTATCAATATGGAGGTGTTTGACAACTTAATCGCCGATGCAAACGAGCTGGCCGATAAAATTTATTACGGTATCAAGGAGTGATACATGCTGGCAGCGATAAAGAAAATCATCAACCCTGATGTGGTTATCAATTACGATACCGCCAAGAAACAGTTAAAGCTGAAAGAAGAGGGAGCTGATAGCAAGGTAGCTGAGCTTTATATCGAGCATATGCCCGATAATGCACTTGCCTTTACTTTGGATTATCAGCCCAGAAGAGACAAGCAGAAATATAAACAGCTATCTCTTTATGTAAACTCGACTAACGATGTAGGCGTCAATAAAGGCTGTGACCTGATTATTTTATGGCAAGATACCGAACAAAAGCGGGCTTTAGTATTCGATCTTAAATCCGATAGGCTCAAGCCTAAGGATAATCAGAAGCAACTGGATAATTCGGAGCTGTTCTTAAAATACCTATTGAGCATGGCAGAAGTCCATTACGAAATAGATGCCAACGGTATTGAAATTGACAAAGCTATCGTGACCACCAATGCCAGAAACGTACGCAAAAGAACCACATACCAGCCAAATGCTGATACGGCACAGATCGGTAATTACAAAGTTGAAAGTGTGATGGCTAACTCCTCAAAAACAGCCTGTATTTCCTTTCGGCAGTTAACCAGAGGCGCTGCAAATGGCTAAAGACCTAACCGCATCATCACATGACCGCCAAAATAGCCTTAAAAACCACTACGCCCTGCAACAAGCCGTGCAGCACTTAGGTTTTGGGGGGGGGGTGATCTTTGAAGGTGAGGCAGTATTCACCAAAGCTCAGGTGGTGTCACTCTATGACGTTACAGAGCGAACTCTTGAGCGCATCAATTTTTCTAATGCAAAACCACTGACTCAAAATTGCATTAGTGCAAATACTTTAACGGATAATGGGGCAAACGAGTTTAATACTGAAAGACATCAGCCTCTCCTTCCACTGGAAGCACACCTTAAAGAAGTGACTAGTTTTCTGGAAACTGATAACATCAAAACTCAAGATTTAGGAAAAATAGCTAAAAATTACTATTTTTCTGGAAAAGGCTAGTAGCCTTATCACACAAACCTTTCCAGATTTATTGCTGAAATCACCTGTATAGGTAAATCAATACCATGCGTTAATCCGCTTGTTGCTTGATTGACAAAGCGACTAGAGGCCAGACAACTGTCTGGCCTTTTTGTGAGTCATGTTTCCAAAGGCCTAACTACTTCCACCCCTGAAGCCACTTATCTCGACTTTTCAATTCTGTCCAATCGATTAAATACTCATTCTTTGAAAGTATTGCTTCCAACTTGCACAAAATAACAGCCCCCTCTTCATCAAACTCCATTTCTGATACTAAGAAATGCTTTTCTCGATTCATCGGCTTTACCGCCATCCATTTACTATTAGGTAACTTAGCAGGGTTAATTCGGTTCATCTCGACTCCGCAGCGCACTGACTATGTTTGGAAAACTACTCAGTGTTACGCACAGAGCAAGACCCAAGTTCATTAACGCTTAACGTTAGCGGAGTTAACACTCCCACCACGCGTAGGCCTTTGCAATAAAATCCCTTGTGGTCACGACAAAAAAAATTAGCTTTTCTCCGCTGGGGTTTATCAATAAGGTCGCGCCCTAAACAGGCGATGGAAAACCTCAGACAATCGAATGATTACCAAGGAAAAACGAGCAAACGCATCACGCTGGCGGCTAATTATGGCTATAGTTAAGCCACTGAGTTATTCCGCAGGCACCGCTTTGCGATCGGGTGAATTGCTCCTGACGCAGCGTCTTTAGCCGTCGATATCGATTGTTCGCCCTGAGGCCAACAATCACTTAAATTTGAAAGCATTACTTTTTTATTATTAAAGTTTTACCACTAAGGAATGTAGACATGCGTATTGCAATCTTGTCTCGCAACGAAAATTTATACTCTACCAAGCGCCTGAAAGAGGCCGGGGAAGCGCGCGGCCATGAAGTAGACATCATAGACACTCTTCACTGCTACATGGATATCACCAGCAGCAACCCAACTGTGCGCTACATGGGTAAGGTATTGCCTAAGTATGATGCGGTGATCCCTCGTATCGGCTCATCAATCACCTTCTACGGCACGGCCGTGGTGCGTCAGTTCGAGATGATGGGCACCTTCTGTGTCAACGAATCTGTAGCCATCAGCCGTTCACGCGATAAGCTGAGATCCCTGCAGCTGCTATCGCGCAAGGGCATAGGCCTGCCACGTACCGGATTTGCCAGCAAGCCGGATAAGATCCAAGATTTGATCAAGAATGTGGGCGGTGCACCGCTGGTGATCAAGCTGCTAGAAGGCACTCAGGGGATCGGCGTGGTGCTTGCCGAAACCAATAAGGCGGCCGAGAGCGTGATCGAAGCCTTCATGGGGCTTAAAGCCAACATTCTGGTGCAGGAGTTCATCAAAGAAGCCGGCGGTGCCGATATCCGCTGCTTCGTCGTAGGCGATAAAGTAGTAGCGGCAATGAAGCGTCAGGCGGCCGAAGGTGAATTTCGCTCTAACCTGCACCGCGGAGGGATAGCCCAGTTGGTACGCCTATCGAAAGATGAGCGGGCAACCGCCCTCAACGCCGCCAAGGCGATGGGGCTCAATCTGTGTGGTGTGGACATTTTGCAGTCTAACAACGGTCCTGTGGTGATGGAAGTGAACTCTTCACCTGGTCTGGAAGGGATAGAACAGGCGACCAGTAAAGATGTGGCCGGACTGATCTATGAATTTATTGAGAAAAAGGCGAAACCCAACGCCAATAGAACTCGCGGAAAAGGCTAAATGAATTCAGCACTAACCATAGCCGGGATAGACATTCTCCCCGGCACCGAGCAGCAGCTAGAACTCCCTGTGGCCAGTCTCTACACTGACACTCAGGTCTCGATTCCGGTCCATGTGATCCGGGCTAAGAAGGATGGCCCCAAGGTGTTTGTCAGCGCCGCGGTGCATGGCGATGAACTCAATGGTATTGAGATCATCCGCCGCCTGATCCAGAGCAAGCTCAAGTTGCTAAAGGGAACATTGATCTTAGTCCCCATGGTCAATGTTTATGGGGTGCTTAATCAGAGCCGTTATATGCCAGACAGACGCGACCTTAACCGCTGTTTTCCGGGCTCCCCCAAGGGCTCACTGGCTGGCAGGGTGGCGCATACCTTCTTAAACAGCATAGTGCAGCACTGCGACTACGGCATCGACCTACATACCGGGGCGATCCACAGATCTAACCTGCCGCAGATCCGCGCTAACCTGGATGACGAACAGACGCTGGCGCTGGCCCAGGCCTTCGGCGTGCCTGTGCTGCTCAACGCCAACGTGCGCGACGGCTCATTGCGGGAATCCGCCGTCAACAAGGGCACACGAGTACTACTGTATGAAGCAGGCCAGGCGCTCAGATTCGACGAGCTGTCGATCCAGACAGGTGAGCGCGGTATTCTCAATGTACTGTCATCACTTGGGCTGGTACGTAAGCGCCGCCTGCGCAAGAAGATAGAGCCCTTTATCGCCAACCGCAGCGACTGGACCCGCGCCTCGGTCAGCGGCTTTGTGTGTGAGTTTGCCAAGCTAGGGGCCCATGTCGAAAAAGGTGAGGTACTGGCGGAGATCAACAGCCCCTTGGGCGAACTGATCCAGAGCGTGGTATCCAACCGGGCGGGTATTGTCATTGGTAAGCAGAATATCCCCCTGGTACTGGAAGGGGACGCCATGTTCCATGTGGCCTACTTTGGCAGCGCCGCCGACGAGGTGGCCGAACATATAGAGATAATGAACGATCAGATTATGCCGCTGACCACCCAGACCATCTAGGTCGCGGCCTGACGCTAAAGGAAGAATAACGGATGAACAAGATCATCATAGGCAACTTAGAGGCATGCGATCTGCCGGATCTCGGCATCAAGGATCTGCATGTGCGCATCGACACCGGCGCCAAGACCTCCGCCCTGCATGTGGACAATCTCAAGCGGATCAAGGTAGGTGGTCGCCCCTATGTCGCCTTCGACCTGCACCCGGATGTTTATGATCTCGAGCAGATAGTCCATTGTAAGGCTCCGGTACATGACTCACGCCGCATCAAGTCCTCCAATGGCGAAGTGGAGCAGCGCTGCGTGATCGAAACCACCCTCAAGCTGGGGGAGCATGAGTGGCCCATAGAGCTAACCCTGAGTAATCGTCAGGACATGACCTATCTGATGCTGCTGGGCAGAGAAGCGATGGGCGATCGGGTTCTGGTAGACCCGTCGGAGAGTTTTCTGATCAACGTCTAGCCATCTAAGTGCTTGCCTTAGGCAAGCACTTTTACTGCCGTAAGCTTTCAATGACGCCGATGTGCAACAACCAGACTTTGATTAACCCAGTGTTTCAATGGTTTAGTTAAGGTCTTTGCCTTAAACTGTCCCTCAAGTTCACCCAAGGACATCAACTATGACAATGCCAGACCCCTCACCACAAGCAGAGCAAGCGGCCAGAGACGATCTTCTCGCCCGCGTCATCGACATTGTCAGTCATCCCGAGGCCGAGGAACTGCCCTCACTTGGCTTTATCAGCGACTATTCCGATGCCGATCTGGCCGACCTGCTGGAGTCGGTCAGTGATCAATATCGTTCGCCCATCTGCCGTAAGATCCCGGTAGAAAGAGGCTGGCCCATACTGCACCTGCTGCACTATGAAACCGCACGCCACGTACTCGATCTACTCAGCCCAGAGCAGCTCCAAGGATTGGCGAGACGTATCTCTGAGATAGATATTCTCACCTTCGCCGAGATCCTACCTAGCGACATAGTCGAAGATTATCTGGATCAGCAAGAAGCCCTCACCACAGAGCAGATGCAGCAGGCACTGAGCTATCAGGATGAGGCGGTTGGTCGTTACCTTAACAACAACATCTTACGCTCACGCCCCACCGCAACCGTTGGCCGGGTGTTAGACCGGCTCAACCGACAGAAGCAGCGCGAATACGTAGCGGTTTACGCCGTGGATGCCGAGGGACAGTTTCATGGTGGCTGCACCTTGGAGCAGCTCTATCGCGAGGATCCCGCCACTCCGCTAGCCGAATGCATTACCGAACTAGAGGCCATCGGCGACGAGCTGGATATCACTCAGGCGGCGCAGCAGTTTAATCCGGTGGCAGGCTTTGCCTGGGTGCCGGTTGAAAAAGGCGGCAAGATCATCGGTGCAATCGCGCTCTCCACCCTGATGCACCGCCTCAAGGAACGAAGCCTGGAGGTGTTGGTGTCTGAGACCCCCCAGGATGAGGAAGACCTCTTTACCCCTGTAGGGGTGGCGGCGCGTATGCGAGCCATCTGGCTGACGACCAACTTGCTGACGGCCTTTCTCGCCTCCTGGGTGATCGGCCTGTTTGGCGATGCCTTGCAACAGGTGGTGGCACTGGCCATTTTAATGCCTGTCGTCGCCAGTATGGGCGGTATCGCCGGCAGTCAGACCTTAGCGGTAGCGCTTAGAGGTATTGCGCTCAACCACTTGAAACGTAGCAACTTGACTCTGCTACTGGACAAAGAACTCAAGATTGCCGCCTTCAATGGTGTGCTGCTAGGCGCATTGATTGGCCTAGTGGTCAGTTGGTGGTTTAGCTCCTGGGCGCTGGGTGGCATCATCTTTGTAGCGATCGTCTTCAATAGTCTGGCGGCAGCGTCATCGGGCACAGTGATCCCTTTCGTGCTCAAGCAGATGCGTATCGATCCTGCGGTGGCAGGCTCGGTGATCCTGACCACTGTGACCGATGTGGTGGGCTTCTTCATCTTCCTTGGACTAGGTAGCCTACTGCTGCTTAACTAAGGGAGAGGTCCATCATGCCTTTGTGGGGCGGCTTTTTCCGCTGCCCCAGCAATTAAATAAAATTGAATCTACAGCTAAGCCATATTGAATTTTATAAACGCTTGACGGGCCTTATACTAGCCACCTCGTTAAACAAGATATGAGTCCGATGAAAGCATTCTTCGAAAAGTGGCCGTTCCATCCCAACCAGGCGATCTTCTTTCTCGCCGGCGCCCTCTGTCTGACGCCGGTGATCTCCTCGCCCATTGCACTGGTGATAGGTTTCACCCTGGCAAGTCTGGGCTTAGTCCCACAGCAGCTGGATATCGGCGCACTCACCAAGAAGTTACTGGCCTACTCTATCGTAGGGCTGGGATTTGGCATTCAACTCGATGCCGCCATTAGCGCCAGCAGCCAAAATATGGGGCTCATCCTGGGCTCAATCCTGTTTACCTTGCTGCTGGGCACTGTGCTGGGCAAGCTACTCAAGATAGACGCCAAGTTGAGTCATATGATCGCCTCAGGCACCGCCATCTGTGGTGGCAGCGCCATCGCCGCCGTGGCGCCAGCTATCAAGGCCGACAGCCAACATACGGCCATCGCGCTGGCTACGGTGTTCGTGCTCAACTCCGTTGCCCTGTTTCTGTTTCCGGCGCTGGGCCATCTGTTGCAGCTCAGTCAATATCACTTTGGGGTATGGAGCGCCATCGCCATCCATGACACCTCCTCTGTGGTGGGTGCAGCGTCGGCCTATGGTGATGAGGCCCTGCGGACAGCCACCACGCTCAAGCTGGCTCGCGCGCTGTGGATAGTGCCAGTAGCCCTGATTAGTGCCATGGCCTTTGGCGGCAATCGCCGTAAGATCGCCGTGCCCTTCTTTATCCTCTTCTACTGTCTGGCGATATTGCTGGCGCACTATCTGCCACAGGGACAAGTGTTCTACGACGGACTATTTGCCTTGTCCAAGCGGGTGTTGGTGCTGTGTCTTTTTCTGATCGGCGCGGGGATCACCGTTGGTAAGATGCGTCAGGCGGGTATGCGGCCGATGGTGTTGGGATTACTGCTCTGGTTTGCTATCGGCGCTGGGTCTTTGCTCTATATCATCAACTTTGTTTGAGCCACCAGTACGCCACACCAGAGCCAAAATAGCGATAAAGGCGGCCAGCTCCACCAAGGCGCGAGTCAGCCCAGAGGTAAACCAAGACGCCAATAGGAAGGCGAAGCATAACAGCACAAGCCACTTTTTCATCTTTGCCTCCTCAATAATTAGGCTAAGTGATCGAGTGGCTATTATTTATTGGTGTCAGAGTCTCAGCAAATACCCGTTTTTACTAACAAATAGCTGAATCGGCTAAGCACCAAATTATCTACCTTATGACGGCATAAGAGACCTTACTGTCCCAAACATTTGGTAAGCTCCTCAATCCTTCAGATCTCAGCCTGCCATCAATAGAAGGGGGTTGGGTCCACGTCCAAGCTGCTGGGCGAAATACCACGCTCGATAAAGAGATCCGATTTAAGCAGATCCACCATAGCCACCTCGGTATAACGCTTGTGTTTCACCGAATAGAAGGTCTTGAGTACCGGATGCAGTGCGTCCCTGTCTTTGGCCTCCCAGACAATCCCCACCCGCCCGTCAGAGAGCTGCACCAAGGAACCAACCGGATAGACGCCAACACAGCGAATAAATTCATACACCAACTTTTCATCCAGATGGAAGGGGGTCAGGCTGAGCAAGATCTTAAACGCCGCTGCTGGGCTCATCGCCTCCTTGTAACAGCGGGTCGCCGTCAAGGCATCGAAAATGTCGACGATACAACTCATGCGACCATGGAGAGAGATCTCCTCCCCCTTAAGACCTGCCGGATAACCCTTGCCGTCGAGTTTTTCATGATGCATCAGACAAACATCACGACTGATCTGCGATAAGCCTGCCGTTTCGGCCAAGATCTCCTGGGCGTAGACTTGGTGCAACTTCATGTGCTCAAACTCTTCCGGCGTCAAACGTCCCGGTTTATGCAAAATACGGTTATTGACCCGTACCTTGCCGATATCATGCAAGATACCGCCGACCGCCAACTCTTTGAGTACGCTGCGCTTAAGTTTGAGGTAACGACCGAAGGTCACAAGCAAGAAGGCGACATTGATAGAGTGCTCTAACAGGTAGGCATCTTTGGAGCGCAGGGCTGAGATACACATAAAGGCATCGGCATCGAGCATCACAGACTCGAGCATCTTGTCTGCCATAGCCTCAAACGGTGCGACTTCGACCGCCTTACCCTCAAAGGTCTCCGACAGCACCTTCTTGACCAGATCCTTTGCCTCACTCATCAGGCGCTTGGCCTTGTCCTGAGACTGAGTTCGGCTCAGTACCTTGGTTTTCGTCGGTGTCTGCTTGGGCTTGAGCCCGCACTCAGGAGATGAGCGTTCCACATCGACCCACACATACTCGATACCGTTTCGTACCAACTTGTCTATGGCTTGTCGATCCTTAATCTGTCCTGGATTAGTTATATTGACTCTTCCCTGATGATCGATAGCCGTAACATACATACCCAGGGCCAGGTTTGGCACGGGCACCTTCATTACATCTGCTTTATCATTTACGCTTTCGGTCATACAGCTCACTCACCCAAAATGTCACTTACATCTCGCGGTCGCCACTTTTTAGCCTAGTCTAAATCCCTGCCATTCGGGATAGCGAACCAGAAAAACACTGTGATAGAAGAGGCTCATAGTATGCCTGGCGGCGCCAGAGAACCAGAGGTAGAAGGAAAAGCTTTGTACTCAGGAGAGGCCAAAAATGCCCTTATTGGGGATCTTAACTATGTATGTGACTGTAAGCAAAGCCTAAATTAGCACTACAAAAAGGTACATTCTATTGCGTCAACCAACCAGCGCCGTCTGGCGCAATTGACACAGGAACGTTCAATATCATCGACCTGCTCATCTTCATCGTCATCGATAAAACCATCGCACTGGTTAGCCTGCTGCCGGGCGAGGCGGTAATCCTCCCCCTCAATGGCCAGCAGCCAGCGCCCCTGGCTTAACACAAATACTCTTTGCATATATCCCTCGTTAAATAGGTACCTTAATAGCGTTTCAGCTGTTGCTTGCGCGCGTTGCGCCAGCATCCCTGATCCCGATAGACCAAGAGCGAAACCTGATGATCGCGATAGACAGCCTTCACCTTGCCCGACAGGAGCAGCGTCGTCTTGAAGCAAAGCTGCTCACCACAGTCACTCAGCACCCTGTCGACCCCCGTCAGTTCGATCACCTCTGCGACCGAGAGAGCAACCTCGCCCTCCTCAAGACCTGGCAAGGTAAACTGGCCCTTGATGCGACCATCGTTACCCTGAAGTCGAAGCCCTAAACCCGCTAAGGCGCCAATCACACCTTGTCCCGTGCCGCCATGTTCGCTCAGGTGTACCCCGAGACGATCGGCCAGCTCATAGGCCTGGGCCTTGGTTTTTACCTCCACCTTGGTCTGCTCACCAAAGGCGATCAAGGCCTCGCGATCCAGCGGGCGGTAAAGATCTAACAGGCCGAGGCCCGGATCGGACGCCGCGGCGCTTTGACTGCGCAGATGCGCTGTGGCGATCGTCAATATCTCATCTTGGGTCTTAGTGGTGCGCACCTGAAAACACATGGCGCTATTGTGTGAGGTATAAGGAATATCCGGATGCACATAGAGCTGATGCCGGGTTACAAAAGCGCAGCGACTCAAGTGACTGTCGCTCAACAACTCCGCTATCTCTTCGGCAATCTCTCCCGTACCTTTGGTCCCTATATCATCGGTATCGTCGA
Source organism: Shewanella sp. ECSMB14101 (assembly GCF_000773485.1). Classification (NCBI taxonomy): domain Bacteria; kingdom Pseudomonadati; phylum Pseudomonadota; class Gammaproteobacteria; order Alteromonadales; family Shewanellaceae; genus Shewanella; species Shewanella sp. ECSMB14101. The sequence goes on from NZ_JSFF01000025.1 coordinate 10,911, forward strand.
TACACACCAACCAAGATCTCAGACCCACTTCTCTAGCCATCACTAAAACTCCTCTCTATCTAATAGATCATGGCTTCTAAGCCGCTCCAACACGCCTGGCACTAACACCGCCGCCAGCACAGCAAAACCGCTGCCAAACAGCAGGCTTTTGGCAAATTGCACCGCCATCACCTGAGCGCTCAGTCCGACCAATGCCCCTTCGATCAGCCCCTTACTGGCCCAAGCCAGGGTCGCCACCAGCGCCAATATGATGCAGCGCCACTTAAGTGACATCAGCGCAGGAACCAAGAATAAACAGAGGTCCATGGCCAAAGCTGGTAAACCAAACTTCACTAACAGCAAAGGGCCTCCTTTGCCCACTCCCAGGGTCATGGCCATCATCCCGGCCAGCAGACCACAGGCACTGATGGCGCCGCGCTTACCCACGGCGCCGTAACAGATCAGATAGAAGAAACTCATCAGAAACATAGAGTGACCCGACAAACCAAGCTTTAGCCGTAATACTCCCTTCAAAGCCACCAGCAAGGTGGCACAGAAGCCGATAAACAAGGCGTCATGTAGGTTAAAATCTCTGTTATTCATCATGATTCATCTCACTCATAGGGCCAATGGGTCGGCTTGCGAGCACGACCAAACTGGCGCAGCTTGGCCGCAGTAGCCATCTGCTTGGATAGTTTTAATAGCTGGATCAACAAGGGATACAGCACACAATAAATCAGCTCTTGCCAATTCTGGGGGCGCCACAATGCCTTAGGCTGAATCTTGGCGCCGCGCATGACCTGCATCTGATAGATCTCCCGCGCCTCCTGTCCCAGATAAGGCAAGAGACCAAAACAGGCACCCAGCACGAAGGCCCATTTGCTTGGCAAACAATAGCTAAGCACCTCGCCAATCCGCTGTGGGGCGCAGACGATGGACAACCACCAGCCTGGGATCATGGCCAATAAGATCCGCGTCACCGCTATCACCCCCTCGGGCAAACGCGCTGCGCCGTGTAACAGGAGATAGAGCAAGCTGGTGATCACTAACTGACTGATGAAGATTACCGCTAGCCCCTTTAGCCGTCCCCCAAAATAACGCCCCTGCAGCAGAAGCAACGCATTGGTAAGGCCAAGATAAAGCAGCCACCCCTGAGGCACTAAAAACGCGCCACCAGACAGCGCCAAGACCAAGAAGATCGCCAATGCGCACCAAGTGACATCATTGATGACAAAATATCGCTCACCAGCACCATGAGCGCTTTTCAGGGCTCGTGCCCCTGACCGCCTAGCCCACACTGGAGAAGGCCGGTATCGCACCGGCGCCCCGGTTTCCCAAGCTCTGCAGATGCCCTTCAGCCACCTGCCAGACGCGATCGACAGGCAAGGCGTCTATCGGCCTGTGGCTGGCCACCACCACAGCGGTTCCCTCATGACTAAGCTTGAGGATCAGGTCCACTATCTTGGCGCTAAAATAGGCATCTAACCCTGCAAAGGGATCATCGAGCAACAAGAGTTTCGGCCTGAGGCAGGCAAGAGAGGCCAAGGCAATCAAATGCTGCTGACCGTAAGAAAGCGTATGCGGTGAATGACCCGCCAAGGTAGTTAACCCGAGCTGGCCAAGCATCTCGATGGCCCGCGCCAAAGGCAGGCCATAACGCTTGAGGCTAAACTGCATCTCTTGCAGCACGCTGTTTTCAAATAGCTGCCGACTCGGCCGCTGATGCAGCAAGGCCAGATCAGCCCCATAGCGTCCCAGCTTAGGTCGCACGCCCAATACCTTGATCCCAATAGGGGCGATATCGGCCTGAATACCCGCCAGACACTTCAGCAGGGTGCTCTTCCCACAGCCATTGTCGCCTACTAGGGCTGCGACCTCGCCGGGGAACAAACAGAGTCCCTTTGCATTGAACAGTTGCTGACCACCATGAAAAGCCAAGCTAAAACCTTGGCTGTCGATAACCGGCGCACCGAGGAATGGCCCAGTCGTCTGACGCCAACAGAGTGATTCACCTTGAAACGTTTGCTGCAACAGGGCCAGCGGCTGCAGCTGCCTCTTAGTCAGATGCCACCTATGGGTCACCAACTCGGCAAAGACGCCTCTGTTATGCTCAACGATCAGCAGGGCCAGCCCTTCACGCTGCAACTGCACCAGCACCTGTGATAATTCTCGCACACCTTGGTCGTCCAACTGGGCCCAGGGTTCATCCAGCAGCAAGATATCAGGCTTAAGCACCAACTGAGCCGCGATCATGAGTCGGTATCTTTGCCCCAGTGAGAGACTGGCGATGGGAGTATTCAGGCTAATATAAAGGCCAACGCGTCTGAGGGCAGAACGCACCTGCAACAGCATCTCGTCACTGGCCACGCCTAAGTTTTCCAGCGCAAAGGCCACCTCTGCGCCCAAGGTCTGACGTAGCAGTTGCACGTTGGGGTCTTGCATCACGACGCCCAGGGTCACGCCTTGGCCGATAAGGCGCTCTCCCTCCCAGGGGCGATCTAAGATCCCCAGCAGTAAGCGCAGCAAGGTTGACTTACCACACCCGGTTGCGCCGTGAACAAGATGACACTCTCCGCGCTGCAAGATCAGATTAAGATCCTCAAACAGCGGCGCCGCCGCTGAGTGAAAACGAAAATCAACCTGACTAAGTTGCATCAAGGCCATAGCAGATGTCCTACAGCTGCCAGTTCACACCAAGGAACACCTGACGACCCGCTTGAGGCAGCCCCTCGCTCTGATAATAGCGTTCATCGAGCAAGTTGGTGGCTCTGAGGTAAAGCGATAACGCATCCCCAGCAATAGGGTGACTCAGCTTGAGATCAACCAAGGTATAGTCATCCAGCGACTTCTCCATCAGCAGTCTCTTACCGGCGACCTTCTCTTGGGCCTGATAAACCTGGCCCATGATATGTTCGATGTTGAAATGGATACGGGTCGCAAAGCTAAACTCATAATCTGCCTGCAGCCTGAGCTGATGACGCGGACGGTACTCTAAGGTCTCCAAGCCTGGCTCCGCATCTCTGTCTTCGCTGTCTAAGAAGCTATAGCCGAAGCTGAGCGACAAGTTGTCGATGCTCTGATCACGCACCAGTAAATCGATCCCTTTGAACTGATAACGCCCCATGTTCTGATAGATGCCATCGACATCCTTGGCAATATAGTTATCGGCGTCGGTGTAGTAAGCCGCCAGACTAAGGTCCGTATTGTGCCCCAGCCCCTGTGCCAGGCTCAGCTCAAGATGTTTAGAGATCTCAGATTGTAGATCCTGATTACCCGATGACAACGAATAGAGGTTACGCATAGAGGGAAAACGCACCTTACGGGCCAGACCTAAATTGATGCGCGTCGCCTCAGCAGCCTGCCAGTAGGCCGAGGCCTGGGCCGAATAATCTGATTCATCCTCACGCACACGCTGCTGCTCGTGTAGGGCGCCGCCCAGACTGGCACCAAAATGAGCCTGTTGATACTGATATTCAGCCGCCAGGGTGTATAGCCAGGAGCTATCATCGAAGGCCTCGGCGCCGCCTGAGCCATTACCCGAACCTGAACCCGAGCCACTACCTGAACCGCTACCGCCACCAGTACCCGAGCCAGAACCCTTGCCTGAACCGCTATCAGCATTATTGTCATCCAGCTGTTTGCTGCTGGACTCCCAGCTCTGGTGCTCGGCGATCACGGCGCCGGTCAGCAGATGCCCCTTATCAAAATCGGCAATTAACTGAATATTGCCGCCACTCACCACAGAGCGACCATCAAGCGTCTGCTGCAAAGCCTCGAAGCTATCGTCCAGATAGCGTGTTTCCAGCACATCCGACTGATTCTGATAAACAAAGCCCCTCAAGGTCAGCAGTTCATTGAAGCTATGGGCCACGCCAAGCTGCAGAGTATGTTCGTCATAATCATCGACGCGCTCAAACTTCGCCTTGCGACTTGTGGTGCCATCTAGGGTAGGCTTGCCCCACTCACCGCTACGCAGGCTCACATTCGCCATCAGCTGAGTACTGTCCGACAGCCAATAACTGCCCTGAGCAAACAGGTTATTCACTGTCTTGTCGCTGTTGACCCGTGTATCCCCTTGTTGCAGTTCGGTATCCGGCTGGTCGTCAGACACAGGCCAGCCATCGCTCTGCTGACGGGAGAACGACACCAGCCCCTGCCAGCGATCACCAGATCCAGCAAGGGTGACGTCGCCATTAAAGGTATCATTTTCGCCGCCCTCGAGATGGCCAGAGAAACCAGGGATATCGGCGCCTTGCTTAGTGCGAATATTAATCACACCACCCGCACCGCCCGGACCATAAAGCACAGAGGTAGGGCCCATAGAGACAGTCACTGATGCAATTTGACTGGCAGGCACCACACTTGGATCGAATTGACCATCTTCGGCGCCGTTGGCGGGTACACCATTGATCAGGTAGATAACATGCCTGGATTTAAAGCCGCGTATATCCACCCTGGGCGTGCCTTGCCCACCGGTGCGTACATAAACACCCGGGGCATTTTTCAATATCTGGTCCAGACTCTGGGCGCCCGATGCTTGGATCTCTTCGGCGCTGATGCTCCAGGTACTGGTCGTCTGCTGTAACGGGGTCGGTTTTTCACCTTTAACCACTATGACTTCGGTAACATCTAATAGCGGCTCATGCTTGACCTGTTCGGCCATCGCCTGTGGACTGGCCGCAACGGCGGCCGCAATGAGTGAATATTTGAGAACTTCTTGTTTGTTTTTCATGCTTTTATCATTGTGTGATTTCCCTATGGCCGTCATTCTTCCGGCTTACAGGCCTAGCAACAAGCTAACGAAACCCAAAAACAAACCCAGATCGACAAATTTGAACAACTTCCGTAAAAATCTGATTGTGATACGGACATTTTGTCGCACAAGAAGCACTGGTTAGACAAAAATACACAGGAATTAAACGCTTACCCAAAATATCTTAACCTCTCATTTCTTGGGCAAGCTCACAGCTTAACTGCCTGTAACTTGACAGGTTACAGTCGGCACATTAGTTTGTGGTAAAGATTCTTATTACCAATTCAGATAAGTCTCAACTTAGAGAGTTTGAAGTCCTTACCCGCCCTCAAACCAGGATACTTTTTACAAGGTTGGAGTATTTTTTGAGCGTTTCCTCGCTGCCACAGGCCATACAATCCCTAGCCCAAAAACTCGAAAAACTCGACATACACCAGCATGGTGAGCCGATTATTCAGTTGTCGGTGACGGCCTGTGTGATGCCTATGATCGCTTGGCTTGCCAGCCAACCTTGCTACCCCAGAATTTACTGGCATGGCCGCGATACTCAAGAGGAAGTGGCCGCCCTGGGCTGCTGTAAGGATTTTATTTTCGAAGATGCGGTAGACGACAATCAACTGTCTCAGGCCTATCAGAACCAACGAGCCCTTTCGACCAATCAAGAGATACGTTACTACGGTGGCGTAGCCTTCGATCGGCATACCGAGTGTTGGCCCGAGTATGGCCGCGCCCACTTTATTCTGCCCAGAATAGAGCTCAGACGTAGCGGTGACGAATATAAACTGTTGGTGAATCTGAATGTGGAAAATCGTGGCATTGAAGAGGAGCGCGCCCAGGCATTAGATGCCCTAAAGCAGCTTGCCCCCCCCAGCCCACTGGCGCCACCCAATAAGATCCAACTCTTGAGTCGTAGCGACAGACCCAATAAGCGTCGCTGGCATGAGTTGGTTAATCAGGTTACCCAGGATAAGTTTATTCAAGACACCCCCAAGGTGGTCTTGTCTCGCCTGACTCAGCTCGAGATTAACGAGCGAGTCGACCCATGGATGCTGCTCGCCAGTTGGCAGGGCCGCAACCAAAACAGTTTTCAGTTTGGTTTTCAATTTAGCCCGGATAGTGCCTTTATCTCCTGCACGCCAGAGCGGCTCTACCGACGCCGCCAGCGAGAGGTTTTCACCGAAGCGCTAGCAGGCACCACCACACGCGGCCTTAATGAGGCTGAAGATGCCATGCTGGCTCAGCAGCTCTTAGATGACAGTAAAAATAGTCATGAAAACCAGCTGGTGCGCGAACATATCGTGGCCGCATTGACACCCCTAAGCAACTATGTGGGCGCCGACGAGCTGGCCAAGGTGTTCAAGTTAAGCCATATCCAACATCTGCACCGGGCGATACGCGCCGAGCTAAAACCTGGTGTGAACGACTTTCAGCTGTTACAAGCACTGCACCCGACGCCAGCCGTTGGTGGTCTGCCAAAGGCTTCGGCCATCAACTTTATCCGTCAGCGTGAAGGCTATACCCGTGGCTGGTATGCTGGCGCCTGCGGCTATTTCAACAAGTATGAGAGTGAATTTGCGGTCGCTATTCGCAGCGCCTTAATTGAACCGGGCCGTATTAACCTGTTTGCCGGAGCGGGGATAGTGTCAGGCTCAGAGGCCGATGCCGAGTGGAATGAGCTAGAGAACAAGCTCAAGACCATATTATCCATTTTGACCGAAGTCTGATTAATGGGTTTGTGGCACCCGTGAGCGGTGGGTAATATAGGCCTCAAACAGCCTGTCCAACTCACCGCTGGCGAGCAGACGCAACATAGCCTGATTGAAACTCCGCTTGAGCCGCTTACCCTTCTCGGTTTGAGGGAAAACAAAAAAGACCTCAGGGTTGAGGACGTTTTCTTTGATCACATACTGCTGAGGCCGTTTTAGTTTGCTGGCAAGTCCCTGCAGTGAGCGCTTATAGTCGAGTACGGCATCAATTTGCCCGGCATTGACATGGTTAAGCATCTGCAAGAGATCGCTGCCCTCCTCATAATACATAGGCACCTTGATAAAAGTATCGTAGCGATACTCCAGCATCGCCTTCACCTTCTTTCTTTTAAGACTATTGATATCTTGCCAGATAGCGGCGAGTTCCGGGGTCAGGGCAACGTCAACCTGATCCACCTCTACCGGTAGATCACTGTAGTATTCTGGATTGACTTCATCTATGTAAAAACCCAGTCCAACATCCACCTGTTGCAGTTTCACCATGTGAATCGCCCGAGAAAATGGCACATAATCTACCTGCAACTGCCATTGTGGCGTAGGAAAAACCTTTCGCATCAGTGCCAGATAATACCCATCACCATCTGGCGTGCTATAACCGGGCCAATTGCCAGTAACCACTTTGATCACCTCAGCCTGGCTGGGCTCGGCGTGAGCACTTGGCGTCAGTAGCCAGCAGGCGCACACACAGGCCAAGATGAAACGCCACACGCTCATGGACACTCCTAGAAATCATGGTAATAATCAATCAAGTGTAGACCCTTTACACCCACCCAGAGCGACCAAGGCAGAGAAATCGGCGCAAAAACCTTGCTCAATCAGGCTTAATGACTATAATTTGCCGCCCTGTCTCCAAGCCGAACATTTGGCGCCAGGCAATTAACAAAGGCATTAATGCCATAAGATTCACTTTAGCGGGTTCCCTCACCCCGCGTTAACTCACTAAAAAGGCCACAAGATGTTAATGTTATCCCAAGCGCAGATTCAGCGTGCGCTCTTGCTGCTTGTCAGCTTTCATATCGCCATCATTACTGCGAGTAACTATCTGGTTCAACTCCCCTTTCAGTTGTTTGGTTTCCATACGACCTGGGGCGCCTTTAGCTTTCCCTTCGTCTATCTGGCAACGGATCTCACCGTGAGGATCTTCGGTCAGCAGGCGGCACGAAAAATCATTTTAAGGGCTATGGTACCGGCGCTGTTTATCTCCTACCTGATCGGTGTGCTCTTTCATCAGGGCAGCTTTCAGGGCAGCGAATCGCTGATGCAGTTCAACAGCTTTGTGTTTCGTATCGCTTTTGCCAGTTTCGCCGCCTATCTGGTGGGCCAATTAATGGACATTACCGTTTTTGCAAGGCTCAGACAGGCCAAGGCTTGGTGGGTAGCTCCTGCCGCCTCAACCGTGATGGGTAACCTCATCGATACTCTGGTCTTTTTCAGCGTGGCTTTCTATGCCTCAAGCGATGTCTTTATGGCCGAGCATTGGGTGGAAATCGCCAGCGTCGACTATGGTTTCAAGCTAATTGTCAGTCTGGGTTTGTTCCTGCCCGCCTACGGTGTGCTGCTGAAGGTGTTACAAGAGCGGATTTTGCGAGAAAACCCGCTTAAATCGCACAACAAACTGGCCTGACCAGTTGATTTGTACTATCATCGCGGCACTCAATTTTTCACCAATGCTGCGATGGTAGCGAGCAAGTTTGGAGAGCCTAGATGTACACCACAAGTATCGAACACCATACCCAATTGAGCGATGAGCTCATCGACACAGTGATTGGTCTTAGCCAACAGGTACCTGAGTTCGATGCACGTCATCAGGCAGAGGAATATCGTGCCAGACTCAACGGCAAGACTTTCTTGGTTCAGTTGATCCGCATTCAGGGTGAGTTGGCCGGATATAAGATTGGCTATGGCGAAAGCAACGGTGAGTTTTATAGCTGGTTAGGCGCCATTGTGCCCGAGTTCAGACAGCTGGGACTCGCCAAAGAACTGATGAAAGATCAGGAGCGTTGGGCCAAAACGCAGGGTTTCAATACCTTGGCGGTTAAGACCTATAACCGCTTCGCCAATATGCTACAACTGTTGGTCCAGCAAGGTTACAAAATTACCGGCCTGGAAAATACCAGTCAGCATATCGATGATAACAAATTGGTTTTAAACAAATTATTGAATTAGAGCAGGTTGTTTCCAATCTTTACATAGGAAAAGCTTGCAAACCTAAATGATAATTATTACTATTTAGGTGCGTTCCAAAGCTCAGTCTGTATTAAGCACTTCATCTCTGCTTTCTATGATGAGTTCGCAAGCACAACATTGCTCACACACTCTTTGTGGCCGGAATATGACTATTCCGGCTCTTTTTTTGCCAGCCTTTAAGCCTCGCGTGCCTTCTTATCTATTCCACTCGAGAAATGCAGGCCTTCATAGGGCGGGTTAAATTGATCATCTATCGCCTTGTGATACAAGCCTATGGTAAACAGAGTGCCCTTACCCACGGTCGAACTCACCTCTATGGTGCCACCAATCCGTTTGATAATGCCGTAGCTTAAAGACAGCCCCAAACCCGTGCCGTCTTTACGTGTGGTATAGAAAGGATCGAAAATGCGCCCCAGCTGCTCCTCGGGGATCCCTTTACCTTCATCTTCCACCTCTATTTTCACCCCAATGGGCTCACCACCTTGCACCCAGTCATAGGTACGGATCCAGATACGTCCCTGCCCATCCATGGCATGGGCAGCGTTGACCACCAGATTAATCAATACCTGCAATAACTGCGGCCGATTGACCTCGATAGGATAGCTGGCATTGAGATCTTGGATCAGCACAACCTCCTGCTTTCGGATTGAGTGGCGCACTAGAATCGCCATCTCCTCGACAATAGGTGTCAGCTGATGCATCTCCAGCGGCGCATTAAACTCGCCGGGACGACTGTATTGCAACAGGCTACGAATAATGGTGCTGATACGCCCTACCTGCTCGATAACGATATCTATCTCTTCCTCGACATCCTCAGCCTTATCCCCTAACTCAAACTTGAGCAGCTCCATGTTCCCCAAGATCACCGCAGTCGGGTTGTTGATCTCATGGGCGATACCCGCCGTCAGTTCACCCAGTGCAGTCAGTTTCTCGTTGGTCACAAGCTGTTGCCGGGTCTCGTTCAGCAGGGCAACGTTGAGCTGTAGCTCCTCCGTTTTCTCCTGCAGGCTGCGGGTACGCTCCTCAACCTTAACTTCCAGCTGCTCCGCCGCCGCCTGAATCTGCGAGTTACGGCGCTGCAAGAGATCCAGCATGCGGTCGAACTGCTCGGCCAAATTGGCCAGCTCGTTGTCGCGCTCAAGTCCCAGTGAGCCGATACGCAGGTTACGACCCGATTGTACCGCCTTCACCACATGGTGAATACGCTCTATGGGTTGCAGCAAGCTGTAGGCGCCGCGATAGACCAACAAGCCAGAGACCAACAGCACCAGCATAAGAATGGTGCCCAGTTCTATGATGTTCAGCAGATAGTTGTGAATAAAGGGCGACTCAGAAAAACCTGTATAGATCATGCCAATACGTTCACCGCGAATATCTCTAAGTGGCGCATAAGCCGAGATAAACCAGTCGTTATAGACGAAGGCGCGATCGACCCAGAGCTGCCCCTGAACCAGTACCTTTTGTCTAACTTCCTCCGACACCAAACTGCCTAAGGCGCGGCCACGTTTCTCACTATCTTGGGGAAAGAAATTCAACGGCACATTGGTACTGATGCGGGTATTGTCGAGGAAGATGGTTACAGTACCAATGGAACGCTCCGGCAGGGTGCCCTTGTCATACACGAGATCACGAATATGGTCGACAATGCGAATATCTCGATTTAATAAGATCCCGCCATCTAGGTACCAACCGACGCTACCGTCGGCGCCGAAAATGGGCAGTAGGCTACGGCTCAACATGCCGCGTTTCTCCACATCCTTACTGGGCTTTTGCGATCTGGGCGTATCCACTAAGGTGATCACCGCTTCCTGATCTAAACCTGGTGCCAATCGGGCAAGGCGTTGTGGCTGGAGCACCATGAGGCCGGAATATGGCTGGTTATCTTTGAGTTTAGGTAGCATGACCCTGAGATCTGGGTCCTGAGCCGCTTCGGACACACTGATAAGACGCAGAAAATCCAGATCCAGTTCAACCTGCTTCTGTTTAAGCAACGCCGCGAGTTTGGCCCTAGCCGCTTTGCTGTCTGTATCTATACTGCGAAAATCGTTTTGAAACTCCCAGGACGCCCGCACCAGTTCCAGCTGATTTTCCTGCTTATCCTGCACTGAGATAAGCGTATTGCTGGCCACAGTCAGATCAGCCTTCACCTTCATAAACAGCTGCTTACCTGTGTAGCTGATGTTCCAGTAGATGGTAATAAATACCAGGCTGACCAAGGTCAATAGAATAGGAAGCAGAGTCAGTATCAAGATACGATAACGCACCTTAGCCTGCAGCTGTTGCCAGTTAACACCAAATATACGCGAGAAAAAAGACACGGTTATTCTTCCTCGTGATGGTTGAGATCAAACCATTCTTTATATTTGCGATCCAGCGTCTTGCGAGAGACCCCCAGATCACGCGCGGCGGCAGACTTGTTGCCTTGGTGCAGATCCACCACTGAGGTCACATGGTGTTTTTCCACCTCTTTGAGGGACCAATCGAGGGGATAACCCAACTCGCCAGCCACCTCGGCCTTGGGCTGCTGTTTCCAATATTCTGCCGGGGGTTTACCCAACAAGATACAGCGCTCAATCATGTTGCGCAGTTCGCGAATATTACCCGGCCACTCATGCTGTTTCAGCTTGAGCATATCTTCATGGCTCCACACTACCTCTTTGACGCCAAGCTCTGCGGCGAGCAGGCGGGTAAAGTGATGGGTCAGCTCCACCACATCTTCGGGGCGTTCACGCAGTGGTGGGATCACTATATCCAACACATTGAGTCGATAGAAGAGATCCCGACGGAAGTTGCCCTCCTCGACTTCGTCCGCCAGCTTGCGGTTGGTGGCCGCCAGCACCCGGACATCAATATTGATCTCTTTCTCGCTGCCGACCGGGCGTATAGTGCGCTGTTCGAGCACCCTGAGCAGGGCCGTCTGCATCTTCAGCGGCATCTCGCCAATTTCATCGAGGAAGATAGTACCGCCAGAGGCAAAACTAAACAGACCCTCCCGGTTACCCTTGGCGCCGGTAAAGGAACCCGCCGCATGGCCGAAAAGTTCGCTCTCCAGCAATTCGGGGGCGATAGCACCACAGTTAACCGGCACGAAAGGCCCTTGGCGACCACTTAACAGGTGTAACTGCCTGGCCACCAGCTCCTTGCCTGTGCCCGATTCGCCTTCAATCAGGATCACCGCATTAGTGGGTGCCACCCGTTCAATCACATGCTTGACCTCCATCATGGCATCACTGCTACCAATAATGGTGGAAGACTGGCCAATGGAGACTTCGCGGCGAAGCATCAGGTTTTCACGTTTCAGCAGACGGCGTTCGATACAGCGATCGACCGCCTTCATCATCTGCTCAAGGTGGAATGGTTTCATGATAAAGTCAGAAGCGCCGGCACGCAGTGCCTTAATCGCCACGTCCATATCGGCATAGCCTGTCATAAAGATGATGTCAGAGCGCCGTTCCTGATCGCTGAGGGCCTCATCCCATTCGATACCCGAACGACCTGGCAGGCGAATATCCACAATCAGCAGATCGAAGTGACAACGACTCCTGAGCTGCTCTGCATCTTCGACACTTCCCGCCGTTTCCACCAAGGCAAACTTCTTCGATAGCGCCTTCTTAAGAAAACTACGCATGCCGGGCTCATCGTCAACGATCAGCACAGATACAGCGGAAGGTAGGGGCTTCATCTCTTTATTAGCTTGGCTCATATTGTCTTCTTTAGGACATTTTGACTCACATTGAACAGATTCTAGCATCAAACATCAGCCAATTGGTCACCCTGAACCAGTAGAATCACGCCCTGGGACATAATGTCTGCCGATAATTTATTGAGCTTGCGATCTGCTTCACACTTTAGTAGCAACTTGTGAGCTTTTTTTACCAAGTGCCAAGCTGGCACCCTTCTTGCTGAATGGAGGGGCGTGAATAACTCATAACGAGCGTGGTTTCGGCAAGGCCGCGTGTTCTAGCACATGCCAAGGAGTAAAAATGTTAAAGCTAAAATCCATATTGAGCCTAGCGGTTGTCGCTAGCGCCTTAGTCCTGATCCCAGCCCATGGTGAAGAGGTGATTAAACTCGCCACGACCACCAGCACTGAAAACTCAGGGCTGCTGAAACACCTGTTGCCTAAGTTTGAACAAGAGTCAGGCTATAAGGTTCAGGTCATTGCCACAGGTACCGGCAAGGCGCTCAAACTCGCTCGTCAAGGCGATGTGGACGTGGTTATGACCCACGCACCCGCTGCAGAAGCCAAATTCGTTAACGAAGGCTATGGCATGATGCCACGTGGCATCATGGAAAACGATTTTGTGATCTTGGGCCCGAAAAATGACCCAGCTAAGATCCGTGGCAGTAAGACAGCCGAAGAGGCCTTTGCTAAAATAGCCGATTCTGGCGTAGGCTTCATCTCTCGCGGTGACAACTCTGGTACCAATATGAAAGAGTTGATCATCTGGAAAGGTGCCAAGGTAGAACCTAACTTTAAAGGCTATCGTTCAGTAGGCCAGGGCATGGGTAAAACCTTGCTGATGGCGAACGAGCTGCAGGCCTATACCCTCTCAGATCGTGGTACCTTTGTCGCTTACAAAGCCAAAATGGATCTGGCGGTCGACTATGATGGCGGTAAGGCATTGGCCAACCCCTATCAAATCATGCTAATCAACCCAGAAAAATACCCAGACCTTAACCACAAAGGTGCTAAGGCCCTGAGTGACTGGCTGATTAGCAATGAAGCACAAGGCATGATTAACAGCTACACCGTACAAGGTGAGCAACTATTTAAGGCAACATATAGCGAATGAGTGAAGGCTGGTTAGCCCTATTGCAGCAGGCGTTGAGCCTGCTGTTTTCATTAGACCCCGATGTTTGGTCTATTGTCAGCGTCTCTTTTACCGTGTCTTTTGCGGCGCTGGCAATCACCCTAATTCCATCGCTGGTACTGGGATTTGTACTGGCGTTTGCGCGTTTTCCAGGGCGCTGGTTTGCCACGAACCTGATACAGACCATCCAATCTATCCCCACCGTAGTGATCGGACTATTGGTCTATCTGATGTTGACCCGCATGGGTCCGCTGGGAGACCTAAAGTGGCTATTTACTCAGAAAGGCATGATACTGGGTCAGATGATGATCTGTGCACCCGTATTAATCGCCATGAGTCAGGCTGCCTTTACCAGTGTCGACAAACGCGCCTGGGAAACCTCTCGAACCTTAGGCGCCTCTTGGGTACGTTCTGTCTGGCTGGTTTGCCGGGAACTTAAGGTGCCACTGTTGATGGCGATAGTCGCTGCGTTTAGCCGTATTCTGACCGAAGTGGGTTGCTCTATGATGGTGGGCGGAAACATCGCCGATGTGACCCGTAATATTCCTACCGCTATCGCCCTGGAAACCAGCAAAGGCGACTTCGCCCAAGCGATCGCCCTGGGACTCGTGCTGCTTATTCTGTCACTGGTGCTCAATTTCACCTTAGGCACCCTCAGAGGCCGAGCCGAACCGAGGAGCTTATAGTCATGGTCAAGATCATTGCCAATAACATAGAGATGCGCTTCGGCAACCGCTTATTGTATCGCTTCGAACGCCTCAGCCTTTCCCAGCACCAAACGATACACCTGCAGGGTGACAACGGCAGCGGCAAGACCACACTGATGAAGATGCTGGCAGGGCTGCAGGCCCCCAGTCATGGAAAGATTTACACCGAGGGCTTTACCCCCACTCCTTGGTGGCGCCGTAACCCGCTGCTCGGAAAAGCCGTTTACCTGCATCAGCATCCTTATCTATTTGATGGAACTGTGGCTTACAACCTCAACTATGTACAGCCCCTGTGCGACCTGACAAAGCAGGAGATCACCTCGCGAACGCAAACCGCAATCGACATGGCGCAACTCGGTGACTTGCTCAACCAGAGAGCCGCTAGCCTTTCGGGTGGTGAGCGCCAACGTTTGGCCATCGCCCGCGCCTGGATCATGCGCCCACAACTGCTGATGTTAGATGAGCCCACCTCCAACATGGATAAACTGTCTCAGCAACTGGTACTGACCATGATTAGTCACCTGAAACAGCAGGGCACAGGTATGCTGATCAGCAGTCACCAAACTTGTTCTCTGACCAGCCTTTGTGAGCAAACCTGGCAAATCCAGGCACAATCTATTCAGGTAAGCCCCTCGACACTCGATGAGCTTACCATCATCCCATCACAGCAGGAGCTGAGATATGTCACCGCAAATTGATGCCGTGATCCTTGCCGGCGGAATGGCCAGACGCATGGGCGGCAACGATAAAGGACTGGTCGAGTTAAACGATCGGCCTATGATTCAACATGCTATCGACAGGATAAAACCGCAAGTTAAGCAGATCCTGATCAACGCAAATCGCAACCAAAGCCGTTATGCTGAGTTTGGCTATCCGGTATTAAGCGATGAAGACTCGGGTTATCTGGGGCCATTAGCTGGCATGATCACCGCCCTCGGACAAACCCAGGCCGACTATCTGATGGTAGTGCCTTGTGATTGTCCCTTGCTACCGACCGACCTGGTTCAGCGCATGCTAAGTGCGATTCAGGCCGAAGGGGCCGAGATGGCCGTGGCCAGCGATGGTAAGCGGGAACAACCTGTGGTGTTACTGATAAAACCTGCACTACGAGAGTCGATGAAAGCCTTCTTAGACGCCGGCGAGCGTAAGATCGATTTCTGGTATGCCAAACACCATTGCGTTGTGTGTGACTTTTCCGATCAGCCTAATGCCTTCGTGAACGTCAACACGCCAGAACAAAAACAACAATTATCTGAGGCAATTGCCCACTAAAACAGAGGTGTACATGAGCGTACCGTTTAACAATCCACTGCCGATCCCTGTCCTTGGATTTTGCGCCTACAGCGGCACAGGCAAAACGACACTACTGAAAAAACTGATCCCCGAACTCAATCGTCGTGGTCTACGTTTAGCCGTTATCAAACATGCTCATCACAACTTTGATGTGGATATACCGGGTAAAGACAGCTTTGAAATGCGCAAGGCGGGGGCTCGCCAGATGCTGGTCGCTTCCCATGTGCGTTGGGCCTTAATGACAGAAGATTTGGTAGAAGACGCGCCCAAATTACCCCACCTGCTGGCACAAATTGAAGCCGACAAGGTCGATATCGTTCTGGTTGAGGGCTTCAAAAAACTGGCGCTGCCCAAGATAGAGCTACACCGCGCCGTCCATGGCAAGCCTTTTATCCATACCCATGACGACAACATACAGGCCATCGCCTGCTGTGATGACACCCAGCTTCCTACAGACCTCAGACGCTTGGATATCAACAACGTGGGCCAAATTGCCGACTTCGTCATCGAATATGCCAACAACTGGCAACCTTGCAAGCCAACACTCCCCCTAGCCCCCGAATGCGGCTGTGAATTGGATACCAGCAAGACGCTGTCGGTCAGACAAGGGATAGATAAGATCCTCTCCTATGTCACGCCTGTCTCGACCACAGAAGAGGTGGCTATCGACGACAGCACAGACAGGGTATTGGCAGAAGATGCCATCTCCCCTGTCGATGTCCCCCAACACACCAATTCGGCGATGGATGGTTTTGCATTTGCCTACTCAGAGCCTATGTTAGACAGCTACCAACTGGTGGGTGATGTGATGGCCGGTCATAGCTATCAAGGTACGCTTAAGCCTGGTGAAGCGGTACGTATCATGACGGGCGCCCCCATGCCTGACGGCGCCGATACCGTGCAGATGAAAGAGATGGCCGAAGACGGCGGCAACAGCGTGAGCTTCCAAGGCAATATCAGCCTGGGGCAACACGTACGCCAGGCCGGTGAAGATATTGCCAAGGACCATACGGCCCTTGCAGCAGGTCACAGACTCAAGGCCGCCCATCAGGGCATGTTAGCCTCCTTGGGCTTTGGCCAGCTCCCCGTCTATCGCCGTCCTAAGGTCGCGGTCTTCTCGACCGGTGACGAGGTATGCCAACCGGGTGAGCCTTTGAAGCCCAACTGTATCTACGACTCTAATCGCTTCACCATCAAATCCATGGTGAAACAGCTAGGTTGCGAGGTGATCGATCTTGGCATCATAGAAGATAACCAAGATGCCCTGGTCACGGCGCTACAAGGTGCGGCGCAGCAGGCCGATGTGGTGATAAGCTCCGGCGGTGTCTCTGTCGGTGATGCCGACTTTATCAAGCTGGCATTGGCACAGGTAGGTCAGATCAACTTCTGGCGCATCAACATGCGTCCGGGCCGACCATTAGCCTTCGGTCAGATTGGCGACAGCCTCTTCTTCGGCCTACCAGGTAACCCTGTTGCCGTGATGGTTTCCTTCATGCAGTTTGTTCAACCGGCCCTGCGTAAATTAGCAGGTGAGCTGGAGTGGGCGCCAACATTAGTGCCGGCTGTGGCCGACTGCACGCTGCGTAGTCGCACTGGCCGCACCGAGTTTACCCGCGGCGTCTACCACCTTGGCAGCGACGGTCGCCTGCATGTCACCAGCACAGGCGCCCAGGGCTCGGGCATGTTGAGCTCAATGGTTAAAGGCAATTGCCTTATCGTGATCGCCGAGAAAGATGAGCAGCTCAACCCAGGCGATACCGTTTACATTCAACCCTTTGCCGATCTTTTATAGTGGACAATAGCATTAGCCAGGCGGACGAGCCCATCTTGTCCGCCGCAGTAGGTGATTCTGTATGAGTTTGATAGTCGATACCTTTGGCCGCACGGTGGAATATCTCCGCCTCTCGGTAACCGACAGATGCGATTTTCGCTGTGTCTACTGTATGAGTGAAGATCCCTGTTTTCTCGACAGAGAGCAGGTGCTTAGCCTGGAAGAACTGGCCTGGATAGGTCAGGCCTTTACCGAACTCGGTGTAAAGAAGATCCGCCTCACAGGTGGTGAACCTTTAGTGCGTACCGACTGCGATCAACTGGTGAAACTGCTGGGACAACTGCCCGGCCTGAAAGAGTTGTCCATGACCACCAATGGTTCGCGCCTGAGCAAATTTGCCGGCAAGATGCGTGAGGCGGGACTGAGTCGACTTAACATCAGCTTGGATACCCTGAAACCTGAACTCTTTACCCAATTGACCCGCAACGGCAACCTGGAGCGGGTGATACAGGGGATCGATGCCGCCAAGGCCGCAGGCTTTAACCGCATCAAGATCAACGCCGTGATTCTGCGTGGTCAGAATGATGATGAGGTACTGGATCTGATCGAGTTTTGTCGTGAGCGGGAACTGGATATCGCCTTTATCGAAGAGATGCCCTTAGGCATTATCGACGAGCGCAAGAAGAGCCGTCACTGCAGTAGCGAAGAGGTCAAGGCGATCATCAGCCAGCGCTACCCGCTGAGTGTGTCCGATAAGCGCACCGGCGGCCCAGCGCGCTACTACACCATGCCCGGCAGTTCGATACATGTAGGCTTCATTTCCCCCCACAGCAACAACTTCTGTCACGAGTGCAACCGGGTACGGGTCACGGTTGAGGGTCGTTTACTCCTCTGTCTGGGCAATGAAAACTCGGTAGATCTCAAGGCAATCGTTAGAGAATACCCCGGCGATATCGAGCGTCTAAAACAGACGATTCTTGATGCAATAAAGCTCAAGCCTAAGGAACACCATTTTGGCCCTGAAGGTGATACCCAAATCCTCCGCTTCATGAATGCCACCGGCGGCTGATGCTCTGGGCCATTTTCGATGATAGACTCTAAAGCATCTTATACTTATTGATTCTGACTCGAGATGGCCCTGACCCGAAGAAAATGGAATAACATCATCATCTTCGCCTCCGTCGCTATGGTGGGCATACTGACCTTTTTAGATGGTCAACGCCAGACGATACCGGACGATGCCCAGCCGCTCTTCGATAAACAGGCTCCTCTGTTTCAGCTGCAATATGACGATCTCTGGCTGGCCCAGCAAGGCTTTGGCTGGCAGTGCGACCCTAAGATAATCAACTGTCGCCAGTGGGCCGAGGCCTGGAGTGGCATTTTAGTCTCCCCTATCGCCAAACCGGCAGACTTAGCCACACCCGCCCATGAGCTGGTGATCCAGATCCGTGACATAGAGACGCCACAACTCTGGCTTATCTACCCAGAGGCAGGCCTGCTCAGTTCACCGGCGGGTAACTGGTATCAGATCCCACCTAGCCTACGCCCACAGCTAGAGCCGATCCTCAAACTCGATAATCCCTAAGCAAGCTAAACGAAGAGATTAATATGCCCGAACTCCCCGAAGTCGAAGTAACCCGTCAAGGGATCTCTCCCCACCTGCTCGATCAAGAGGTCACAGGGTTAACCGTGCGCAACGCATCCTTACGCTGGCCAGTCCCAGAGATAGCCCAGCAGATAGTCGGGCAGACCATCAGAGGCATACGCCGCCGCGCCAAATACCTACTGCTGGATACCGATGCCGGCACCACCATAGTCCATTTGGGCATGTCGGGCAGCCTGCGCATATTGCCCAAGTCGACGCCGGTGGAGAAGCATGACCATATCGATCTCGAGCTTGCCAGCGGTAAGGTGCTCAGGTTTAACGACCCCAGACGTTTCGGCGCCTGGCTATGGTGCGAGCTACCGGAAGCCGCTCACCCCTTGTTGGCTAAACTGGGACCAGAGCCCCTGCAGTCTGGCTTCAATGTCGACTACCTGGCTAAGGCATTGGACGGCAAGAAGAAGGCGATAAAACTCTGCCTGATGGACAATCATATCGTGGTGGGTGTTGGGAATATCTATGCCAACGAAGCCCTGTTTGCCGCCGGTATTCACCCGCAAACCGAGGCAGGCAGAATCGATATGGAGCGGCTCACTGTGCTGGTCGCCGAGGTAAAACAGATCTTGGCCCAGGCGATTAAACAGGGGGGCACCACACTCAAAGACTTTACTAACGCAGAGGGTAAGCCCGGTTATTTCGCCCAGAAGCTGCATGTCTATGGCCGGGGCGGCGAAACCTGCACCCAGTGTGGCAACCTGCTCAGCGAGATCAAACTCGGCCAGCGCGCCACCGTATTCTGTGGTCTCTGCCAGCCTAGGTAGCGTTATTTTGACCCGCTAGGTCAATAGGCAATAAAAAAAGGCTGACACTCTGTCAGCCTTTTTGTTATCTCAAACAGGTTTAGAAACGATACTCATAACTACCGAATAGGGTGGCATTAGTATCAGTTTCGTCGGCCTCAAATTCTGACTGAGAAACAGTGCCACCCAGGCTCATCATCCCCTTCCAGATCGGCAAGCGATAGCTTAATTCCAACATCAGGAGATCTTCCTTACGCGGCTGAGGTGCCCACTCGCCACCACGGTTCTTGCCATCTTTATTTAGCTGAGCGAAACGCAGCAGAGAGGTAAAGCCATGACTGTTGGCAAACTGGCCGATAAGCCCTAAGACATAAACATTGGCATCACTGTCATAGGTACTGCCGAATGAGCGACCATAATAGCGCGAACCACTCTGGTAAGTACTGTGCTCATAGAAACAGTTAAAGGCGTTCTGATTTTCACCACAGGCCACCATGGTATCTGAATACTCAAAGAACAGCTTATACTGCTGCGAATCGAACTCGAAACGTGTGTCGGCGCCGAACAGCTTGGCACAATCGGCAAGATCCCACGGCATAGGGCCGCTAGAATCTTCACAGGTGCGCTCTAAATAGATCCCCACAGGCACATCGAACCAGGTATCGGCATAGCGAATATCAAAGCCTGCCATCTGGTTGCCTATCTTGGACTGCAGTGCAGGATCACAGCTCGGCTCGCCATTCACACAGGTGGTATTACCGGCAATCGCATCTAACAGAGTAGATAGCCCGCACTCCTCGCCCTCACCGCAAAACATAGTGGTCCAGGAAAGCCCCAGCTCTAACTGGCGCAGCGGCCTGATGGTGCCGCGAAAGTTCCACAGTAATGGATTGGCGACGGCACGCTCCTCTTCGAGATAACTGATCCCTGTCGTCAGAGTCCAAGGGCCAATCCAGGAGAGCCAAGGGGTTTCAAACGCCGCGGCGTTATTACGGCTAAACATTAAACTAGGCAAAGGGCGGGCATTATTGGAACGATGAAGCGCGGTATCAAACCCTGGCCCCCACCATTGCTCAATCGCACCGGCGGTTACCATCCAGTTGCCCAAGGCAACCGCAAAATAGGAATCATCCAGACGCACCTCTTTCTCATCGAAAGGATCATAGTGCGCCGAGGCGGCCAGCTTAAAGGCAAACCTATCCCCTAAATATTCATAGGAGGCCTGCAGATCTGCTTTCTCTCGATAATCAGAGCCATAGTGTTGAAAACGAGCGGGATCGCTGCCGCCTGCAAGCTTAATACGGGCATTACCACGATTCTCGACGGCATTGCGGTAATAGAAATTCACCCTGGCAAAGGCAGTGGCAAGACCCGGCGAAAGCACAGAGGGCTCTACCTTACTCAGATCGCTACCAATACCCGACCACATCAAGGGATAGGTGTTAACAGGAACCGTGATCACCCCCGCATCGGCGAGCGCCTGAATATCGGCTCTAAGATAGATATCGGAAACATCGACCCAAGGGGCCGAATTGGCTAAGGAGGAGAGCAACAGGCCTAAGGCCGCAACGCCTCCAACAACATAAGCGCGAACTTTTTCCATCATAACGGGCAAATTAATCCTTTTTTTGCAGCGCTTTGGCTACTTCTTCATGCACAAACTGACTGACATCACCACCATGTAATGCCACCTCTTTCACCAGGGTCGAAGAGATAAACGAATTCTCTTCGGCCGGAGTTAAAAACACGCTCTCCAGATCGGCGCTCAGGCGCCTGTTCATATTGGCAAGCTGAAACTCATACTCAAAATCAGATACTGCCCGCAGGCCACGCACTAACACGCTGGCATTTTGCTTCTTGGCAAAATCCACCAGCAGCCCACTAAATCCCACAACTTCAACGTTGTCCAGATGCTCAGTCACCCTTTTGACCAGTTTAACCCTTTCGTCCAGGCTAAATTTGGGCTGTTTAGAAGGATTAGCCGCTATGCCGATCACCACCTGCTTAAACAATTTAGCCGCGCGCTCGATAAGGTCGGTATGACCGTTAGTGACGGGGTCAAATGTTCCTGGATAAATCGCTTTGGTGTGCATCTTTCAAAAACCTAATCTGAGGGTCTAATGGCGCATAGTTTAACGAGTTTCCCCCAGGTATTGAACCACTGACGTCGAATTGTTTATTGGTGAAAAAATCGCGAAAGGCGACATTCTGTATCAAGGGTGTACAAATGCCACGAGGGAATGTTTAGTAAGCAGTCACCGATGCCAAGACAGGCAGGATAAACCGTCATTCAATACACAGCAGCATTAAGCCTCCCAAAAGATAAATACCTATGATTAAACGCGGTATGGGAGGCTTCTAACCTTAGGCTAAGTATGCGGGAAAACAGCGGGTTAACCTTTGCGGCGGCCCATAAGCCAATGCCAAGATAAGACGGAAGTATCACTGTGTGATCAAAAAGCCCCAGATAATCTAATAGAGGCTTTTATTATTTAATTTCCTTAACTACCTCAATCAGTTGAGTAGTTGAAATGGCCGGGGTTCGCGGTAAATAGACCACTTGGCACAATGATTTGAGATGATCAAACTTCCCTTGCCAGTCATCGCCCATCACCAGGCAATCAGCCTTATGCGCCTTGATATAATCAGCCTTTAACTCGAGTGACTCCTCCAAAAACACCTCATCAACACAGGCAAGTGCCTTAACGATGCGCATTCTGTCACGCTCGTTACAGATGGGATATCGCTGCTTCTTGGAGAAGTTCAGCGCGTCCGACGAAACCCCCACCGTTAGGTGATCACCAAGCTCTCTGGCGCGCTCGATAATGTTGAGATGCCCGATATGAAACATATCGAAAGTCCCGAAAGTAATAATTCTCATGAAGCCTCTTCGGATAAAAGATAGTCGACTATTCGCTGGCTACAGTGGCCATCAACCTGACCGGCTAACTCTAAGGTATATTGAGCTCGCTTTGCCGCATATGATTCGGGCTCAGCGATCTGTTGATCCACTACCGCCTTGAGCTCCTTGTAGGACGCCGCGTGTGCCGCCACACCAGCGTAGCGATAAAGATCTTCATCCATGCGATTTTTAAAACGAAAACTTAAGATGCCACGATAACTCCAGCGCAGATGATAGAAATCGCACCAGACTACAGGCTTATCCAGGGCCGCAAACTCAAATAGGGCCGATGAGGCATCACTGATCAAGAGATCCGCACTGGCCATGAAAGGCAATAAATTCGCTTGCTCCACCGGCGCCAGATACGCATTATCAAAGGTACCCCAGTGTTCCAGCAGACGTTTCTGCTTCTTATAGCTGGGCTTGCTCAACGAAAAATAATGTGGCTTAAGTAATATGTTGTATTCGCTAAAGGCACTAGGCCAGTCCTTAGCCATCTTCTCTATGCTGCTGGGATAAAAAGTGGGCGCATAGAGCAGCGTCGGCTTGGCAGGATCGAGCCCAAGCGCCGCAAGGTCTAGTCCCTTCTCACAGCCCTGCACGATAGGATCTAACTTAGCGTAGCCTGTATCGATAAAGTTTTTTTGGGGATAGAGCTGCAGCAGACGCTTGAGGCGATATTCACCCTCGACAAAGCGCACATCCATATCTGATTCGGACACTGTGTAATAGCAGGCTTTAGGCCCGATACCATGTTGCATCAGCGCCGTTTTGCAACAGCCCTTTAGCTTAGTGGCGGCATCAAAACTGTTGCCGAAGATCACCCAGCTCGGTTTCTCCGTCAGGTAGTAGGCCAATGCCTCTTCCTCAGAGTTAACCCACTCGACTTCTAACTCATGCTGCGCTACCAGCGCATCGAGGGCTGCCTGCTGATCTTGGCTGCGATAAATAACGAATCGCACCGCTTCACCCCGAGCCTTCAGCTCCTGCATAACGGGCAAATACTGCGGCAAGTAGTATGGATGCAGAACATCAAAACAGATCACTATCAATCTTCTCGCTGGTTATCGAAACCTAAGGTTTAGCTTGATTGTGCAGCGGCACCCCGCCACCAAACACTTATCAAGCAGACACTAAGTCTATCAATGGGCATACTGGCGCAGATTGTAACACATTCCATTAATACTACAGCCCATTTGTCGCGCAGCCGCGTGAAACCATGACAAAGCCCATGATATCGTGATCTGTCACCCACAGCTTGCCCATCCTCAAGAACAATTAACAAGGGCAAGGTTTTCAGTGTCATCAAAGCCATGTATCCTTAGGCCAACCTCATTATATCGGCTAGGGCACAATGTCTCTTATACCACTTGAGCGATTAGCACAGGCAAAAAGACTCCTCTTTATATCACCACTGGCACTGGGCGACTTTCTCTATCTCAAAACCTTTTTAGCGGCCCTTAAGTGGCAGAACCCGCATCTAGAGGTAGATATTTGGCTCGATGACAATCGAAATAATCAAGATAGCTGGCGCTTATCCCGCAGCAAGATCATGCTGCAATGGATAACAGCCGAGCCCGCTTTCAGTCGCAGCTATGGCTGCTGCGACAGCAAGGCGATGCAAGACAGTCAAATCGAGACCGCCAAGGCGCTAAATTATGATTTGGTGATCACTCACTCTGGTAGCAAGAGTGAACAGTTCTCCCAGCTCGCCAGGCGCATCAGTCCCAAAGGATTTATCGTCACAAGCCTGGCCAAGTCTAAATTTGGCGGGCTGCTCGATGCATGGTTTTTCCGTCACAGCGACAAGACCTTTAAGATCGACGTGGATGCCCTCGGCGAGCAACACCACATTACCGATCGCTACTATCAGCTACTGCACCGCATTACAGGACTCACAATGAAAAAGCAGGACTTTATGCCCTCTTTAACCATTGCCCCTGAATTTGTGCAAACGGTTAACGATTGGCTTACGAAACAGTTTAACGCTAGCGCCCAGGGCCCTGTGTATTTCCTCAACCATCTATCGACCAATAAGAAGCGTGACTGGCATCAATCACAACTCTTTGAATTGATTGCACGCATCACAGAGCAGTCACCCGACAGTCGCTTTATCGTCAACAGCACGCCTGAAAACTATGGGGCGCTCAAAGACGCTATTGCACAAGAGAAACAGCTGGCTAACTCGCATGTCGCCGTGTTTACCGTCGAGAACAATTTCTTCGAGCTTCCGGCCTTAATAGCCGCCGCCGATAGAGTGATCACGGTCGAAACCGCTATCATGCACTTTGCCACCGCCAGCCAGCGGCCGCTTATCGCCATGATGCGCCAGAAAAAACCTTACTGGGCACCGCCGGAAACCGCGACCTCAAAAGTCCTGTATGCCAATACGGGCAAGGGATATGTTAGCGATATTAGCGTCAATGAAGTGATGGCAACGCTCGCCCAAGTTCAAGCATCTTGTTTACCTTTAAGCTCATAACAGCCAAGGCCTAATTATGAAAAAAGCAATCTTCACTCTCGCCATTGGCGACAACCCCATGTATCGGGCTGCCATTTCGAGCTTCAAACAATATGCGGAAAAGGTCTCGGCCGATCTCATCATCTCAGATCGCCTTCACTACAAACTCCATGTAAATAATAAAAAATTTGATGCTAGTCCCGCCTGGTCTGAAAAGCTATATATGCAAGAAATCCTCAAAGAATATGATCGCGTACTCTATCTAGATGCCGACATGCTGATTTCTCCTTGGGCGGAAAATATATTTGAACAATGTCCCGAACTCGATACCGTCTACATGTTTAATGAGGGCGCGCACATTGATAGGTCTCAACAGGCAGCTCAAATTAATCAAGTGCTGGGCGACGTAGAATGGCCCATCGATGATGGCAAAATGATCTATTTTAATTCAGGCATGATTTTGGTTTCTAAGCAGGCTGGCCTGTTCGATAACGCTAGCGCAGAAGAGATGCAAAAAATCTGCAACGAAGTGAAGTTTTACGATCAAACCTATATCAATTATTTGATTCGGCGAGATAAAATCAAAAGTGTTTGCGTAGATAAACGCTTTAATCGCATGCCGCTATTAGGTGCTGAGAATTATCAGGAAGCAAGCTTCATACATTACGCAGGCAGAGGCTATCGCGGGAAGATTCCCATGAGAGAACTCAAGTATATTGCCGATTACTGCGACATGTATAAAGAGCGCCTATCAAGGTCAGAGATATTAGAATACAAGCAGCAGGCTTGGCACTGGTACATGCTGAAACAACAGCGAAAAACCAAGCTGCCTATCCCTCTTCTTAGCTGGATATTTGGTCTGATACACCCCTCTCAAAAATACTAATGACCAACACAAGAATGTAGGGGCAATTAATGTCGCCCCTACGCTCACCCTTTGCTCATATTTTATGCACACACCCGACAAAAAAGCTCAACACCCCTACAAAAAAATTACACTCTCAACTCAAAAACAACATAAAAACGAGTAAATTCGTATAGTTATAGATAATGAGTTATACAGAACTTAGGTTTTTACTTAACTCACGTTTATGTCCACTAGCTTAATTATCACCACCTATAACTGGTCTGCAGCACTGAATGTCGTGCTCGCCAGTGTGGAAACACAATCTTGCCTACCCGATGAGGTGATCATCGCCGATGATGGTTCAACGGCAGAGACAAGAGAGCTTATCGCCCGCCTAGCAACCGACTTTCCCGTGCCCCTGGTTCACAGCTGGCATGAGGATAAGGGCTTTAGGCTATCGACCAGTCGCAATCGCGCTAAACGCCTTGCCAAGCACGAGTACATAATAATGATCGATGGCGATATGGTTTTACACCCGCACTTTGTCGCCGATCACCTAGCCATAGCCGAGCCAGACTGCTTGGTTACGGGAAAACGCATCAAGATGGGGCCCAAGCTCAGCAGCAAGGTATTATCTGGAATGAGTCAGCCAAGTTTGCTTTCTCGCGGGATCGCCAGAGGACGGAAGCTCGCGCTAAGAAGCCAATGGCTCAGTCAGCGGTGCGGATGGGGTCAACCAGACTCGGTTGAGGGAATACATGGATGCAATCTTGGTTTTTGGCGTCAGGATGCGTTAGCAATTAATGGCTTTAACGAGGCGTTCGAGGGGTGGGGACCAGAGGATAAGGAATTCGCCCTACGGATGTTTCATAACGGCAAATGGCGTAAGCGGGTCAAATTCTACGCCGTCGCCTTTCATCTGCATCATAAGGAGAGTTGTCGCCAACAGCTAGAGGTCAATAGCCAATTATTTCACAGCACTTTGAAAAACAAGTCTATTCGCTGTGCCCAAGGCATTGCCGAACTGCCTAGTCTTTAACCGCACTCGAATCGTCAGCAGAGGGCAAGATAATCGGCGACAATCTTGTCGATATTGACCTTAGCTAAAATATCACTCTGGGCCAATGGCGGGTAACTGACCAACGCCTGATTAATCTTGCGACTCAAGGCATCAGCATCCCGTCGGGGCACTAGATACTGTGCAAGCTCGCCGGTCATTATCTCATCTGGGCCATGGGGACAAAGAGTGCTCACCACAGGCGTTGAGCAAATCAGCGACTCAATCAAAACGGTGGGCAAGCCTTCATAATCCGAACTTAACACCAGCAGTTTCGCCCCTTTGATCCAGGGAAAGGGATTAGCCTGAAATCCGGGGCAAATGATACGATCGGCCACGCCATGCTTTCTGGCGAGCTTCATCGCCTTCTTGGGGTTATTGCAAAGCAGCACCAGTGGCAAGGGCTTGTCCATCTTGGCCAGCGACTTAAACAGTATGTCGTGGCGTTTCTGACGTGCGACGCGCCCGACATGAATAAGATAATCCCCCTTGGGAATATCTGGGATCTGCTCTTCAGCCTTAACCTTTATCGCTTCGACATCGAATGGATTATAGATGGTGCGCATGCTGCGGGGCGCGATACGCCCACTTTGTCTTATCTCTTGTTCTATCCCACGAGAAACAGTGATCAACGCTTGGCCGTTCAGTGCCCGCTTGGCCCTGAGCATAGTGAGATAAGCCAGAGGTCCAAGTTTACGCTCACGCGTTAACTCCTCTTCGATAGAGTTATGTACCACGATATAGAGCGGCGAGACCTCGGCGCGGGTCAACAACAAGTTACTCTTATCCAGATTAGACAAGATAAGATCGAAACTACCATAGGTTTGCTCGATTCCATCGATCCACTGCTTTACCCGTGCGGAAGAACGACCCAGTCGCCACCAGGAGATGATATGCCGTTCGCGCGGTTCGAAACAGACATGCAGGGGAATATCATCGGGCAACCCATAGTCATACTGAGGCATGAGCACTAAGAGGTGGGGCTCATGCCCCTGACGTTTAAGCTCGGCGGCTAAAGTGAGCACAATTTTTTCTGCACCACCACCAGCTAGACTATCTATGACTAAGGCAATACGCTTAGCGCTCACCGGCCAGCCCTAATAATCTGGCGATCTCGGCCATACAGATATCTAGCCCCTTGGCATCGGCCTCGCTGTCCATTTTGGCAGTGAGCTGCGCGACTGTCTGCGGTTCCAGCAGGCGCTGAGCCTGAGCAGACATAGTCTGTACATCAATATCACTGCTAAGAGCTAGGCCTCGCTGCACGCAGCGCTGAATTCGCTTGGGTTGATCCTTAGAGACGGCCACCGTCAAAGTGGGCACCTTAAGCGCTATCGACTGTAACAGGGTATCGCCGCCGCTGAGCACAGCCCCTGCGGCACCATCGAGCAGATTGATAAATTCCAGGCTTGAGAGCTGCTCTATGGCTATCACGCCGTCAAGCTGAGGCAGGCTTTTGGGATAGTTAGGGCCATAAACCATGACGCAGCGCATGCCCGTCTGTTGGTAACAGGCCTGGGCCACCTCGGCAAAACGCTCCGCCGCCAAGGTTGATCCCAAATAGTGTCCGCCAGAGCCTGCGCTATAGAGAAGATACTCTTTAGGCTGCAGGCCATATTTTTGCTGTAACTGACGCTGCAAACTCTCATCTGGCCGGGCAAAGATAGAACCAGTAAAGATAGGCTCAGCGCGGTTGATCAAATTAAGCTTCAAACGATCGAAGCGGCTGATATCGCCAATCACAAACTCAGGCTGCACCACCCAATGACTGTCGGTCACCAATGCCCGCTCCAACTTCATGCCGCGGGCGCGTTTACGCCTATGCTGGCTAACGAAAATCACTTTGGCGCCGCTACGATTAGCATGCTTGAGCTGCGCCTTACGTCCGGCGGCATCAAAGATCACCAGATCCGGCTTTAAACGCGAGACCAATTGATTGACCTCTTTCACTCGCTTGGTGGGGGTGTCATTGACCAGATGGGTCGGATAGGGACAATCTTTGGCGTAGGGCGCATGGCTATTGAGCACAAACTCAATCTGGGCTTCAGGCCAACGACGCTTGATCTCATCGGCCACTATGGTGGAACGCATATATTCACCTATCCCTTGTTCGCAGGAGACAGGTACAAACAAAAATTTTGGCGCCACTGACATCGACGATATCCCTAACAATGCATGGGGCAAGCCCATGCTCCTTGACAGCATGATCTAGCGGACTGTGATCCAACTGACCAATTAAACCTGAAGTCTACCATCATTGGCACTCTTGTTGCGAGAGACGATCAAATTGCTCAAGCACAGGCGCTACCTGAATCAACGCCATCAAATGCTCGCCCTTGGCGCGCGTCCCCCAAGGCACACTACCGCTTTTTTGCTGGGCAATCGCCTCTTCATAGACGCTGACCACACTATCTAAACAGGTATATGGCCCTGTCCGCCCAGGATTAGAGTGTGCATAGAGACCGATAACCGGCGTGCCCTGAGTCACCGCCATGTGTGCAGGTCCAGTGTCTGGCGCCAACACTATGCTTGCCTGCTTGAGCAGCGCCATCAGTTGCGTCAAGGTAGTTTTGCCCACCTGATTCTCTATGCGGGCATCGCCATGTGTGAGGATGGCCTCGGCTAACTCCCGCTCCATCGGTACAGGGCCACCGCATAGTATAACGCGATATCCCTGAGCCAAGGCATGGTCAGCCACCTGAGCGTAACGCTCTGGTAACCAGTTACGCTCGGCCTTACTCGCTGCCGCGCAGATCACTAAGGTTTTGTCGCCATCAGGGATCAAGCCTCTGGCAAACTCGGTATCGGCGGCGGGTACGGGAATGTCCCACTTGGGCTGAATATCTGTCACACCCACGGCCTTGGCAAACCCCATGAATCCCTCAAGCACGTGGGGAGTCGCCAGGGGTTCAACTCTGTGATTCGTCACCAGCCACTGACCCTCTTTGGCACGAGCACGGTCGAAGCCCACACGTATCTTAGCCGGGATGGCTAATGAGGCGAGTGTCGCCCTGAGTGCCACCTGCATATGCAGCAGCAGATCGAAACGACGTCCTTTAAGGGCGCTGCGCAGGTTAAAGTAGCTGCGCCAGCCTTGGGACTTATCGAAGATCACAAATTCTATACCCGGAAGATGCTTAAGCAACTGATACTCCACCTTGCCAATCACCCAAGTGATCTTAAGCTGTGGATATTGCCGCTGAATGGCCTGCACCATGGCCACCGCATGACACACGTCACCGATGGCAGATAAACGTAGAAGACACAAAGATTGGGCAGTCTGCAAATTCAAGCTCATATAGGGGCCATTGAGAGATTTAAGGGAGTAAGGATCCGCACCGAGTTTAATGTAGAATGTCCCTAGGTTCCATGATTAGGCCGCCATGGGCATAAAAAAACCAGTTTCGCGGCCGGGTGACAGGATGAAAATTCTCAACACGCCAATTCCAGATGTCAAACTGCTCGAACCTCAGGTATTCGGCGATGAGCGTGGCTGTTTTTTCGAAACGTTTCGCCAAGACGATTTCAAGCAACAGATAGCGGATCTCGACTTTGTGCAGGAAAATCAAAGCCACTCGGTGCAAGGCACCCTGCGTGGGCTGCACTATCAACTCACCAGACCCCAAGGCAAGCTTGTGCGTGTGGTTTACGGTGAGATCTTTGATGTCTGCGTCGATCTGCGCCGCAACAGCCCAAGTTTTGGTCAGTGGACGGGGCATATCCTCTCCGCAGACAACAAGCGCCAACTCTGGGTGCCCCCGGGATTTGCCCATGGTTTCTATGTGCTCTCAAATCAGGCTCACTGCCTCTATAAGTGCACCGACTACTATGCGCCCAATGACGAGCACAGCATCAAATGGGACGATGACGCCCTCAACATAGCCTGGCCTTTGCTAGCCGAGCCATCGCCGATACTGTCAGCCAAAGACCTGGCTGCCAGCTCGTTTAGTCAGGCCGCATATTATGAGTAAAGAGATGCATAACCCTCTCGCTCGGCGCCGTATCTTAGTCACTGGTGGCGCCGGTTTTATCGGTTCTGCCTTGATCCGTCATCTGATCGCCCTAGGCGATTGCCTGGTGGTGAACTATGACAAGCTCACCTATGCTGGCAACCTACTATCACTCAAATCCGTGGCGCAAGATCCCAACTACCATTTTATCCAGGCGGATATCAATGATGGCGACACACTGGGCAAAGCCCTAAGGCAATACCAGATTGATCTGGTGATCCATCTGGCGGCTGAGACCCATGTGGACCGATCAATCGAGGGGCCACGAGCCTTTATCGACACCAATATTGTCGGCACCTTCGAGCTGCTGCAGCAATGTCTAGACTATTACCGCAACTTGCCGATAGAGATGGCGGCGCGCTTTCGTCTGCACCATGTCTCGACCGACGAGGTGTTTGGCGACTTGGGCGACTTAGATGAATTGGGTCATGCGAGATACTTCGACGAGCAGTTCCCCTACGCCCCCAGTTCACCATACTCGGCCAGCAAGGCCGCAGCGGATCATCTGGTCAGGGCCTGGCATCGTACCTATGGTTTACCAGTTGTGCTGTCTAATTGCTCCAATAACTATGGGCCCTATCAATATCCGGAAAAGCTCATTCCGGTTACCCTGCTCCACGCTCTGCAAGGCAAGCCTATCCCTGTATATGGTGATGGCCAACAGGTTCGTGACTGGCTCTATGTCGAAGATCACGCCAAGGCGCTGTGCCTGGTCGCCGCAAATGGTGAAAAGGGAGAGAGCTATAATATAGGCGGCATGAATGAGATGACCAATCTCGATGTTGTCAGCCTAATCTGTGAGTTACTAAATCAAAAAGTCGCTGAAAAACCTCACACTATTAGCGATTTCAAACAGCTCATTCATTTCGTGAGCGATAGACCGGGCCATGATACCCGCTATGCCATCGATGCCAGCAAAGTCAGCCGCGCCTTGGGCTGGCAGCCGAGTGAAAGCTTTGTCAGCGGGCTTGAAAAGACGGTTAGCTGGTATCTCAAGCATCTGGATTGGTGCCAGGCCGTTACGGACCAGACGCAATGAAACCTATCTTAGTGATCGGCAAACATGGACAGCTTGCCCAGGCCCTAAGTGCAACTCAGCCAGAGCACTACCCGGTTGACTATCTTGGCCGGCAAGCACTGGATATCTGCAATCATATCCAGCTCAGGCAGCACATCACAGAAAAGCAATATGGAATAGTGATCAATGCCAGCGGCTATACTCAAGTCGACGCAGCCGAGACAGATAGCCAGGCCGCCTTCGAGCTCAATCATCTGGCGGTAGAGAACTTGGCCGAGCACTGCGCCAGACATGCCATTCGACTTATCCACCTCTCAAGCGACTATGTTTTTAATGGAGTATTCGATGAGCAGCCTACACCTTACCCTCCGAGTGATATTCCCCGTCCTATCAGTCGTTATGGCGAGTCTAAATGGCGCGGTGAGCAGGCGGTGCTGAAGTACAACGAAGGCCATGCCTGCATAGTGCGGACCGCTTGGCTCTACTCTCCCTTTGGGCATAACTTTGTTAAGACCATGCTGGCCCTGATGCGCCAAGGCAAAGCGCTTAGCGTGATTGACGATCAGTGGGGCACCCCCACCTCAGCCATCGCCTTGAGCCAATTTATCTGGCAGCTCACAAAGGTTTCGTCGCCGTCGCCCATCTATCACTGGAGCGATCTTGGCGTGACAACTTGGTATGAGTTTGCCCGACAGATTTCAGCTACCGCCAACGCCTTAGGCCTACTTAACCAAGCGGCAACCATCAACCCCATCAGCACTGCGGCCTACGGTGCGGAGGCGCCTCGCCCGCGATACAGCGCCCTGGATTGCAGCCAGTCCCAGGCGATTTTGCAAGCCAAAAGCTGGCAAGAGAATCTCTATCAGGTGCTACAACAAGTGTCGAAAGAGGGCTGACAGGGCGCCAATATCGGGTACAATCTTCCCTTAGCAAACATCCAAGCCCGTTGAGCCAGTGAATCTATGCAATTAAAACCTACCGATGCCGGCTATATCGCCTTTCGTCACCCCTCGCTCAAGGCGATCACCCCAGACTGGTTCACCTTCGATTACTGGCAAGAGCTGGGCGCCGTCACAGGTTCATCCAAAGGGCGTTACACCACTTGGTTTGTTAAGCCTCACCCCTTGGTGAGCACAGAGAATGAAGAGTGGGTACTCAGGCATTATTATCGCGGCGGCATGATGGAAAAAGTCAGCCGTGATGCCTATCTCTATACCGGACTGAAACGTTGCCGGGCGATTGCCGAATTTACCCTGTTAGAACAGCTTTTCGAGGAAGGTTTTGCCGTGCCGGAACCCGTCGCGGCTCAGATTAAGCGCAGTGGCATCCATTATCGCGGCGATATCATTATCAAACGCATTCCCGGCGCTCAAGATCTAGTCGCCGTGCTGAGCAAAACCCCCATGTCTGAAGCTCAGTGGCAAGCCCTTGGCGCAAGCATTGCCAAGTTCCATCGCCGCGGCGTTTACCATGCCGATCTCAATGCCAAAAACATACTGCTGGCCGATGAAACTTTTACCCTGATTGATTTCGACCGTGGCGAGATCCGCAAGCCCGACAACAAATGGCAACAGGCCAATCTTGATCGCCTGCTGCGTTCCTTCAAGAAGGAGCAAGGTAAGTTACCCTCGCTGCATTTTACCGAGGAGAATTGGCAGCAACTGTTAACCGGTTACGCCAAGCGATAAGAAAGTCGTTAGAAGCGCGCCCAAGCCAGGCGCGTTATGCATCGATCAAGTCGCATGCAAGGGCTAGCTGCGCCGCCAACGCGCCCTTGTTAGTATCTACTACCTTAAGCCCTGCCTCTCTGGCCACAATATAGGCCGCCTTATCATCAAAGCGACTCACCAACTGCTGAGCCAACTCATCGGCTGACGACACCAGCTGTAATGCGCCAGCCTCTTGCAACAACTGGGTGATTTCGGCGAAATCCCAGTGATGAGGACCGACATAGACAGGCAAGCCCATGGCAGCAGGCTCCAAGGGGTTATGCCCACCGTTTTCAATCAGGGTGCCACCGACAAAAGCCTGATCCGCCGCGCCATAGAAACTGAGTAATTCGCCCATAGTATCGCCGAGCACCACCTGAGTGTGTTCATCCACCGTCTCTTGGTGACTGCGCCGCGCTAGTGTAAAGCCAGCCGCCTTGACCCGGCTGGCCGCGGCCTCAAACTGCTCCGGATGTCTTGGCACCAATACCAGTAATGCTTGAGGAAAGCGTATTAACAGGCTCTTATGGGCCTCTAACATGAGATCAAACTCACCGGGATGCACACTGCCCGCCACCCATACGGGTGTCTCCATTCGCTGCCACTGTTTCCTTAGCTGTTTAGCTTTCTCTAACAGTCCTGGCTGAATCGTCAGATCGAACTTAAGACTTCCCGTCACTTTCACCCGCTTGGCATCGACACCCAAGTCGATAAAACGCTGCGCCGCCTGGGTGGACTGGGCAGCGATCAAATCCAGTGAGCGCAACATGGGCAGCGACAATCTAGGGCGACTCTGATATTGCTTGGCCGACTTCTCCGACAACCTGGCATTGGCCAGCATCAGCTTAATGCCTCGCTTCTTAGCCTGGTGAATGAGGTTGGGCCAAAGCTCAGTCTCCATGATGATCAACTGCTTAGGCTGTAGTTGCCCCAAAAAACGCGCCACACACAAGGGCAGATCAAAAGGGAGATAACAATGCTGCACGCTGTCGCCAAAGGCTTTAATCACCTCTGCCGATCCGGTAGGGCTGGTGGTGGTAATGGTAATGTTCAATTTGGGGTAGGCAGCACGTATCTGCTTAATCAAGGGAATAGCGGCCAGAGTCTCGCCCATAGAAACAGAATGGATCAGCAAATCTGTCGCCTCAAGGGATGACAAGCCAAAGCGCTCCGACCAACGGCCTCGGTAATCAGGGCTCTTAAGGGCTCGAATGGACAGATATACCAGCAGTAACGGGGTCAGCAGATACAATAATGCTGAATATAAAGGACGGTTCATATCAGTCGGTACTTGAATAGGGCAAAGGATTCATTAGGGTTAATAGTAACATAAGCCAGACAGTAAGCGTCAGATAAGCCAAATGAACCCAGGAGACTCGACTGTTACGCGAAATATAAAATGGCAGAAAAACAGCGTGTTATTAGTCACTGGTCTGAGTAGCCATTGATTGACATTTGCCCGCTGGCTGTTAACTTTCAACTGGAGCCTTTACTCAATTCTATTCCATGGCCATTAACCGACCGCATTTAGGATCAAGATGAAAACCCGCGACAAAATCGTCCACGCCAGCCTAGCCCTGTTTAACGAACATGGCGAACGCAGTATCACCACTAACCATATTGCCGCGCATCTAGGGATTAGCCCTGGCAATCTCTACTACCACTTTCGCAATAAAGAAGACATTATTCGCTCCATCTTCAAGCTCTACGAACAACACCTGGAGTCTGGGTTTCAACCCTACGAAGGCAAGAAGGTGGATGTTGACCTCTTGATCGGCTACTTCGATGCTCTCTTTTATACCCTGTGGCAATTCCGCTTCATGTACGCCAATCTGGTGATCATTCTCAGCCGCGATGAGGTGCTTAACAAAGAATATACGGTTACTCATGAACAGGTACTTAAGCGGGCCACCAGCATCCTGACCCAGTTAAAACAAGATGGTGTTCTGGTGATCGACGACGAAGAGATCACCCCGCTGGCCGACACTATCCGCATGGTAGCCTGTTTCTGGATAAGCAACGAACTCACCCACTCAGAGACCACCAGGATCACCAAAACCTCCTTGTACGAAGGCCTGCTAAGGGTATTAATGATCTTCAAGGCTTACGCCAGCGAGTCCGCCAAACCTACCTTTATTCGACTAGAACAGCATTATAAAGCACTGGCCAAAGCGGAGCAGGAAGAAGACTAATCCTGCTTACCATGCCCTCTTCGCCGCCGATATTCACAGGCGGTGGTTGTAGCATTTCGCATTATTAATTGTTATGCAAAAGTTGCGTTAGCACTAGCTTAGTTAATAGCGCAAAAAAAAATGTGGCGCTGGCCGGGTTTAAGGTTAGAATTCGGCCAGCCTAGCGCTATTCGTATCCAGGGACGAGCCTCTGCTGGCAAGCATGCCAGCGCAAAAAGATGGTTAAAACTGAACTAAACTTAGTCAGTCATTAACCAAGGTGACGCCAGACGACGACAAGCCTGACTTATGCGTAATAGATGGTTCCTAACTTATCGCCTTTACTCAAGTTTTGGATATTTTCCAAAACACAGGGCAAAGCATAAAAACTAAAATGAGACAAAAAAGAAGGAGACTACAGGTGGCAACGACCTCATTCTACGATCAAATCAATCAGCAGCTGGCTGAAGTGAAAGCGGAAGGCTTATACAAGAGCGAGCGCGTTATTGCCTCTCCTCAAAAGACTGAAATCGAAGTCAACGGCCATGAAGTGATGAACTTCTGCGCCAACAACTATTTAGGCCTGGCGAACCACCCAGAGCTGATCGCCGCTGCACAGCAAGGCCTGAGCGACCATGGTTTTGGTATGGCGTCTGTGCGCTTTATCTGTGGCACTCAAGATATTCATAAACAGCTGGAAGCCAGCCTGAGTGAGTTCCTCGGCATGGAAGACACCATACTTTACTCTTCTTGTTTCGATGCCAACGCAGGCCTTTTTGAAACCCTGCTGGGCGCCGAAGACGCCATTATCTCTGACGCCCTGAACCATGCATCGATTATCGACGGCGTGCGCCTGTGTAAGGCAAAGCGCTTCCGCTA
Organism: Shewanella sp. ECSMB14101; assembly: GCF_000773485.1. Lineage (NCBI taxonomy): Bacteria > Pseudomonadati > Pseudomonadota > Gammaproteobacteria > Alteromonadales > Shewanellaceae > Shewanella > Shewanella sp. ECSMB14101. The sequence goes on from NZ_JSFF01000025.1 coordinate 47,638, forward strand.
CGCCAACAACGACATGGCCGATCTGGAGACCCAACTGCAAGCAGCCAAAGCAGCTGGTGCCCGTCATATCCTCATCGCCACCGACGGCGTATTCTCTATGGACGGCGTGATTGCCAACCTGAAAGGAGTCTGCGACCTAGCCGATAAGTATGGCGCTCTGGTCATGGTCGATGACTCTCACGCCGTGGGCTTTATCGGTCAAAACGGTCGTGGTACTCACGAATATTGCGATGTGATGGACAGAGTCGACATCATCACAGGTACTCTGGGTAAGGCATTAGGCGGCGCGTCAGGCGGATTTACCTCGGCGAAGAAAGAGGTCGTCGACTGGTTACGTCAACGCTCGCGTCCTTACCTCTTTTCAAACTCGCTGGCACCTTCTATCGTCACCGCCTCAATCCATGTGCTGGAGATGCTAAAGTCTGGCCAGGCACTGCGCGAAGCCGTATGGGAAAACAGCCGTTACTTCCGCGAAAAAATGACTGCGGCAGGCTTTACCCTGGGCGGCGCGGATCATGCCATCATCCCTGTGATGATTGGCGATGCCAAATTGGCGAGCGATTTTGCTAACCGTCTGCTGGAAGAGAACATCTATGTGATCGGTTTCTCCTTCCCTGTAGTTCCTAAGGGTCAGGCACGTATCCGTACTCAAATGTCAGCCGCCCACACTCGCGAGCAGCTAGATCGCGCCATCGATGCCTTCACCCGCATCGCCAAAGAGATGGGAATTATCTAGGAGTCTATCGATGAAAGCCTTAAGCAAACTCAAGCCTGAAGAAGGCATCTGGATGGTTGATGCGCCAAAACCTGAAGTTGGCCACAACGATCTATTGATCAAGATCCGCAAGACAGCCATCTGCGGCACCGATGTCCATATCTACAACTGGGACGAGTGGTCGCAAAACACCATTCCTGTGCCTATGGTAGTTGGTCATGAATATGTAGGTGAAGTGGTCGAAATTGGCCAGGAAGTGCGTGGTTTCCAGATTGGCGATCGCGTCTCTGGCGAAGGTCACATCACCTGTGGCCACTGCCGCAACTGTCGTGCGGGCCGCACTCACCTATGCCGCAACACCTCTGGTGTCGGTGTTAACCGCGAAGGTGCCTTTGCGGAATATCTGGTTATCCCAGCCTTCAACGCCTTTAAGATCCCCGACGATATCTCTGACGATCTGGCTTCTATCTTTGATCCTTTCGGTAACGCGGTACACACGGCACTGTCGTTCGACTTGGTCGGCGAAGATGTGCTGATCACAGGCGCAGGCCCTATCGGCATCATGGCCGCCGCGGTTTGTCGTCATGTGGGCGCGCGCCATGTGGTGATCACCGATGTGAACGAATATCGTCTGGAACTTGCCAAGAAGATGGGCGCAACCCGCGCCGTTAACGTGGCCAAGGAGAAACTGGAAGATGTGATGCAAGAGCTGGGCATGACCGAAGGGTTCGATGTCGGCCTCGAGATGTCAGGTGTTCCGGCCGCCTTCCACTCCATGCTCGATACCATGAACCACGGCGGCAAGATCGCTATGCTAGGTATTCCCGGCGGTGACATGGCCATCGACTGGAGTAAGGTGATCTTCAAAGGACTCATCATCAAAGGGATCTACGGCCGTGAGATGTTCGAGACCTGGTACAAGATGGCCAGCCTGATCCAATCGGGTCTGGATATCTCACCTATTATCACACATCACTACAATGTCGATGATTTCCAAGCAGGTTTCGACGCTATGCGTTCGGGCCAATCGGGCAAGGTTATCCTTAGCTGGGATTAATCCCTTAGCCTAAGCCATACGGGGCTGTACTCTCACAGCCCCATGTTGCACACTTAACTTATCCCTCTTTATTCATTACAGGTTGATTATGTCTGCTTTCCAACACCTGAGTGTGAATCAACTCATTCAGATGCTCGACGAAAATACCCATGTGCAGGTCGTCGATATTCGCGACGGTGCCAGCTTTGAGGCGGGGCAGATCCCCGGTTCAACGAATCTCAACAACGAAAATCTGGCCCACTTTATCGGCGAAGCCGATATGGATAGCCCCTTGGTCGTGGTCTGTTATCATGGCATCAGTAGCCAAAATGCCGCGCAATATCTGCATGAGCAGGGTTTTGATGAGGTCTATAGCCTGGACGGTGGCTTTCAGGCCTGGCGAGAAGCCCACTAACTGCAAGAGGTCATCCTATGCTGGAACTTGGTCATCTTCCCAACGAACGTGCCGCACAGGCATTGATCGATTACCTTAAGGGACAGGGCATAGACTGCCAGCTACAGCATGCTGAGCAAGGCGTCATACTCTCTGTAATGAAAGAACAAGACTATGGCATAGCCAAGCAGGAGTATGACCACTTTATTCGCAACCCCTATGAAGACAAGTATCTTAAAGCCTCCTGGGACAACGGCACCACAGGCACTAAGATAGATTATGGCGCACCGGGACTGCAGCTGGTTACTCAGTTTTTATCGGGTGCCGGCCCCTTGACTCTCAGCGTCATGCTCAGCTGCACCTTAATCTATCTCGGCTTTATCTTCGGCTTTGCCAATCCTATCTTCGAGGCGCTCTCCTTCTTTGGCGCCGTCCCGGGCAGCGATGTCAGTCAGGTATGGCGAGTATTTACTCCGAGCCTGATGCACTTCTCCGCCATGCATATCATCTTTAACCTGCTCTGGTGGTGGTATCTGGGAGGCAAGATTGAAAACAAGCTAGGGGTCACTCCCCTTTTAACCTTACTGCTGATCGCAGGCACCCTGCCCAACCTGCTGCAATATGCTATAGGCGGGCCTAACTTCGGCGGCCTGTCGGGTGTGGTCTATGCGGTTGTGGGTTACACCTGGATCATGGGCATCAAACGTCCCGAGAAAGGAATAGGCCTGCCCCCTGCCTACATATGCTTTATGTTGGTCTGGTTAGTCTTCGGCTTCACCGACATGTTCGGTCTCTCCATTGCCAACGGGGCCCACATCGGCGGCCTGTTAGTTGGACTAGCACAGGGCTTTATCGACAGTCGTCGACGCACCTAATACCCGCCTAAGATCGAAAAAGGGACCTACAGTATGTGGTCCCTTCTTCAATTTACTGAAATTACGCCAGCTCAATCACCTTCTTCACCAGCTTTTCAATACCTATATGGGCCTGGGCAATATTCTCAGCCAACATATAGGCAGGTGTACTCACCAACTTGCGGGGCTCATCTACGACTATCTGCTCAACATTAGCATCCACATGCTCGCCGCCCATCAGGTTAAACGCGTGAGCCGTGTCGCTGTCGTGCCCTATCGTCCCTTTAGCTTTCTCGCCATAAAGCTTAGGGATCATCACAGGTGAAATACAGATAAAGCCAACAGGCTTATGGGCCTCAACGAATTCGTTAATAAAGGCCTTAACGCTAGGTACCACCTCACACTCGCTGCCAACCACGGCAAAATTACACAGGTTCTTCGCCGCGCCAAAACCACCAGGGATCACCAGTCCATCGAAAGCCTCGATATCCAACTCATCAGTCGCCTTAATATCGCCGCGGGCAATACGCGCCGACTCCACCAGCACATTACGATGCTCATCGGCCGCCACTTCCCCCGTCAGATGATTTACCACATGCATCTGCTGGATATTGGGAGCAAAACATTGATAGCTCACTCCGGCCTGAGTCAGCGACAGCAGGGTCAATACCGCCTCATGAAGTTCGCTGCCATCGAACACGCCCGCTCCGCTTAATAAAACAGCAAATTTTTTCATTAAAAACTCCTTTAATAGACCGAATAGTTTTAACAATCAAATAACAAAAGGCTTGATCTGATTATTTTTCATGCTAAGTTAGTTCATCGACTCTAACAAGGCCGAACCATTTCGCCAAGTCAGAGCATAAATATGGATGACAAAATAAAAAATCCACAAATTAGGAAATTTTACTCGGAAGTAATACCTAGTTCACAAAAAAATATAATACAAATAAAAATCAACAAGTTACATCACCCGTTTAAGTTCGTCGTCGTGATCCCAACTCGCTGAAACTTTTTTAGCTCACAGACTTATCCACAGGCTGCTGAGTAATTTGGCGTGGCCGAAATCGCCCTAATATGGCATGCTAGCGCCATCATCGCATACCGAAAAATAGATAACATTATGCCTAATATCGCTGAAAACCCACTCGTCCTTGTGGATGGTTCTTCCTATCTTTACCGCGCTTACTATGCACCGCCGCATTTGACCAACTCCAAGGGTGAAGCCACGGGGGCCGTATATGGCGTGATCAACATGCTACGCAGCCTGCTCAAACAATATAAACCAACCCAGATGGCCGTGGTCTTCGATGCCAAAGGCAAAACCTTCCGCAATGAGATGTATGCCGAATACAAGGCTCATCGACCGCCGATGCCGGACGATCTTCGCAGCCAAATCGAACCGCTGCATCGCATCATTCGCGCCCTAGGCCTGCCTTTGGTCTGTGTTCCCGGCGTTGAAGCCGATGATGTCATAGGCACCATCGCCAGACAGGCGAGCCAAGAAGGCCGCGCCGTACTGATCAGCACGGGCGATAAGGACATGGCGCAATTGGTGGATGAGCAGATCACCCTAATTAACACCATGACCAACACCATCCTTGGGCCTCAAGAAGTCAGCGAGAAATTTGGTGTCGGCCCAGAACTGATTATCGACCTATTAGCGCTGCAAGGCGATAAGGCCGATAACATTCCTGGCCTGCCGGGCGTTGGTGAGAAAACAGCGCTGGCAATGCTTAATGGCGTCGGCGGCATTAAGGAGATCCTCGCCAATCCAGAGAAAATGCCAGAGCTCGGCTTTAGAGGCGCCAAGACCATGCCAGCCAAACTCGCCGAACATGGCGACATGCTCCAACTCTCCTATGAGCTGGCGACCATCAAATGTGATGTCGAACTGGAACAGGACTGGCACCAACTCAATATTCAAGACACCGATCGCGACGAACTGATCAAATGCTATGGCGAAATGGAATTTAAACGCTGGCTAGCCGAGGTGTTAGACAATAAATCAGCACCAGAAAATCAAGATGAGGCCGACGAAGCGCCGGCGCCTCAAACCGTAGATACTCAGTACGACACCATTCTTACTTGGGAAGCTTTCGATGAGTGGCTCAAGGCGCTGACCACAGCGCCGCTGTTTGCCCTAGATACAGAGACCACCAGCCTCAACTATATGGAGGCCAAACTGGTCGGGCTATCTTTTGCCATCGAGCCAGGTAAAGCAGCTTACCTGCCACTGGCACACGATTATGCCGATGCGCCAGAACAGCTCGACAGTGAGCAAGTGCTCGCTAAGCTAAAGCCGATATTGGAAGACGCCAAGATACTTAAAGTCGGCCAAAACCTTAAGTATGACATGAGCATACTGGCAAATGTCGGCATCACACTTAGAGGTGTGGCCTTCGATACCATGCTCGAATCCTATGTGTTCAATTCGGTCGCGTCTAAGCACAATATGGACGACCTGGCGCTGAAGTATTTAGGCCATAAGAACATCAGCTTTGAGGAGATAGCAGGTAAAGGGGTAAAACAGCTGACCTTTAACCAGATCTCACTGGAGACGGCCGCGCCTTACGCCGCCGAAGATGCCGATATCACTCTTAGACTGCACCAGCACCTCTGGCCAAGATTAGAGAAGGCGGGAGAGCTTGCGAGTGTATTTACCGACATAGAACTGCCTCTGGTCAGCGTCTTGTCACAAATTGAGCGCCAAGGGGTATTGATCGATAGCATGGTACTAGGCCAGCAAAGTGAAGAGCTGGCCCGTAAGATCGATGAACTTGAGCAGAAGGCCTACGAGATAGCCGGCGAGCCATTTAACTTAAGTTCCACCAAACAGCTACAAGCCCTCTTCTTCGATAAGCTTGGCTACCCTGTGTTGAAAAAGACACCTAAAGGCGCGCCATCCACCGCCGAAGAGGTATTGGTCGAGCTGGCACTGGATTATCCGCTGCCTAAGATCATCCTGGAGCACAGAAGCCTGTCTAAGCTAAAGAGCACCTATACCGACAAGTTGCCACTGATGGTCGATGGCAAAACCGGCCGGGTACATACCAGCTATCATCAGGCCAATGCCGCCACGGGGCGCCTGTCATCCAGCGAGCCTAACCTGCAGAATATTCCTATCCGCACCGAAGAAGGACGCCGCATTCGCCACGCCTTCGTTGCGCCAGAGGGGCGTAAAATCCTCGCCGCCGACTATTCGCAGATTGAACTCAGGATCATGGCGCACCTGTCGCAAGACAAGGGGCTACTTACCGCCTTTGCTGAAGGTAAGGATATTCATCGCGCCACCGCCGCCGAAGTGTTTGGTGTCGATTTCAGTGAAGTCACCAACGAGCAGCGTCGCCGCGCTAAGGCGGTGAACTTCGGTCTCATCTATGGCATGTCGGCCTTTGGTTTAGCACGCCAACTCGATATTCCACGTCACGAGGCCCAGCAATATATCGACATCTACTTTAAGCGCTATCCCGGCGTGCTCAAGTATATGGAGGACACGCGTGCTGCCGCTGCCGAACAGGGCTATGTGTCTACCCTTTATGGTCGCAGACTCTATCTACCGGCCATCAAGGATAGAAATGCCATGCGTCGTCAAGCAGCTGAGCGCGCCGCAATTAACGCCCCCATGCAGGGAACCGCCGCCGATATCATCAAGAAAGCCATGATCAATATTGCTCAGTGGATCGACCAAGATACCCAAGGGGAGATCACTATGATTATGCAAGTACATGATGAATTAGTGTTTGAGGTCGACGCCGACAAAGCCGAGTCGCTTAAGCTCAAGGTATGTGAGCTGATGGCTCAGGCAGCCTCACTCGATGTCGAATTATTGGCGGAGGCGGGCATAGGGGATAACTGGGAACAAGCTCACTAATTTATGCCATCTCAATACCAAAAGCCTCAGCCCTGCTGGGGCTTTTTGATGGATAAAGGCCTGCCTTCTCGAAAATCTAGCCCTATCTCAAGGATGAGCTGGAAAAATCACCAAAATTAGTAATATTTTTTCACTCAAGGGCGATTTTTAGCTAAACATCTCTTTTAAGGGTAATTTTGGTAATTTTTAGATCAAAAACCTGTGCTTTTATTGAGCATATTTTTAGACATCGCTCACATTATTGTCGTTTATTACAAAAAACAGTTTCCCATAATACGGCCAATGCAGTATTATTCTCTGCGTAGGGTACAGAGGTTAAGATGTTCTATCTTTCAGACCTTTTTTTATTTCACGTTAAGTGAAAGCCAAATTCTGGCGCCCCAGCAAGTTACTTGCTGGGGCTTTTTTTCGTCTGAAATTTATTTTAGAGCAAATACTTTAAATGGGTGGCAATTCAGGCTATCCTATAGTCATTGAGAGCTATTGGTCTTCGACTAATAGAACTTGAGTCTTGTTGAAATTTAGCTTCTCCCCAAAAGAGCTAATGTATTTTTTGCCGATGGTGTAACCGTCGGCATTTTTTTTGCCTTCAATAAACTAGGTATAAAAAAACGCCTCCTAAAATAGGAGGCGCTCCACTTGCCTATCGATATCACTACTCTTGTTCAGCGTCGGCCAATGCCTCTACCAACCAATCTGGGTGGCACCACTCATTGAGTATGCTCAGCACCTTAGGTTTACCCGTTCCCTTTAGCGAGGAGAAAGGCTCAACCTTAACCCCATCACCAAAGTCGGCTAAGGCCTTACGTACCTCGTTAACCGTCTTCATCTTGGCGCTTTGGGCTAACTTGTCACACTTGGTCAGCAGCGCCAGTACGGGAATATTGCAATCCACCGCCCACTCAATCATCTGCATGTCGAGATCTTTAAGGGGATGGCGTATGTCCATCAGCACCACCAACCCACTTAAACAGGCTCTCTCTTGCAAATATTGGCCTAACGCCTGCTGCCATTTTTTCTTCATCGCCAATGGCACCTGGGCAAATCCATAACCCGGAAGATCCACTAATCGTCTGTGTTCATCGAGTGCAAACACATTAATTAACTGAGTACGTCCAGGTGTCTTACTGGTTCTTGCCAGGTTCTTCTGCTCAGTCAATTGGTTTAATGCGCTCGACTTTCCAGCATTAGAGCGACCAGCAAAGGCGATTTCGACGCCTACATCACCGGGCAAGTGTTCATCTAAATGCGCAATATCCGGCGCACTAATCAAAAACTTGGCCTGTCGAAAATCGATACGAGAATCAGTCACTACCCACTCCAAAAATTGTTATTTCTTCAGTTTAAATATCGAAGACTTGCTTACATTTGCACAATTTCGTGTAAAATATTACCCCGATCACATAAATCATATTTTATCACGCTTGCAGGTCACTCTCGTAAGCTCAGGACAAAAAATTTAACTAAAAGTTGGAACGCCATGAAAAAGTTAGCTATTGCGCTATCAATGTTAGCCACTCTATCAACTCCGGCTCTAGCAGCAGGTGATGCTGAAGCGGGAAAAACTAAAGCAATCATTTGTTCTGCCTGTCACGGTGTTGATGGTAACAGTATGATCGACATGTACCCCAAGCTTGCGGGTCAACAAGAAACCTACCTGAAGAAGCAGCTAACCGAATTACGTCAAGCTGCTCACACAGGCGGTAAAGAAGGCCGTAACGATCCTATGATGAGCCCAATGGCGGCAGCATTGTCAGATCAAGATATCGAAGATTTAGCGGCTTACTATACTTCGCAAACGCTTACCGTTAGCGAAGTAAAAGATGTGCCTGAACTTGGCGAACAACTATATAAAGGTGGAGATGCCGTACGTGGTATAACCGCATGTATCGCCTGCCATGGTCCAAGCGGCCAGGGTTCTGAAGCTGCCGGCTTCCCAGCAATTGCAGGTCAGCACGCTAACTACATCAAGATCCAGCTGAATAAGTTTCATGATACAACTCGTAACAACGACTTAAACGGCATGATGCAGGATGTTGCCAAGAAGCTTACTAGCGAAGACATCGAAGCATTATCTAAATATATATCAAGCATTAAGTAAATTATTGCTAGATAGTCAAAGGGTGGAAGTTTCCACCCTTTTTTACACTTCCAACTTTACGTTTACGTAAACTGTATAAAATTGGTGCTTGACATAGATCACAGATTTCGTTTTAATTGTGCCCGTACCGAGGTGAACCCAACTGTTTGTATAAAATCTATCTAATAACAATGAACAGATTTCGGTATGTAAAATCATTTAAGATATAAGAATAAAGTTAAGCAAAAATAATAATAATACTTAGACCACTCACTAAAAATAATAAGAGAAGTACTTCGCATCTGAAGTCAGGTCATTATGATTTAGTAAGGATATTGGTTAGGAAGGCCAATGCGCTAATTAGCATTTTCCTTACAGTTCAGAAAACAGTGGAACTGCTTACTGCTGAACTTAAAAGTAAACCTAACAAGGATGGTTTATTATGCGTCAAAGATGACGATATGGATTGTGATGTGTCAAGAAGACCATCTACGGAAGCTGTGGTCAGGAAGGCGACAGGGAAAGAAAAAAAGCGTCTGGAAGACCGAAAACTAAAATAACTATGCATGGAAAGCAGATTAAAAAATAAGATGGAATCCGACTGGGAAAGTCGCATAGCAAGTAAGGATACTTGGAATCAGAATTGAGTACCTTTGGTACTTTTTGGAAGGCGACAGTCATACTGTCGCCTTTTTTTTATATCTAAGCAAAAATACGCTTCTGTTTAGCATTAGGCTAAAGTAAATTAATTAAGCGAAGACTGTCGAATCACTTTTATAGAGTCATGCCTCACCCATGCGAAGATGCCCCCTGTGCACTAGCGACAATACCTCTCCTTTCTATCAAGATAGAAAAAGATCTATCTATCGATGTAAACGTTGCATGCTCCTGTTTGCCGATGCCAGCTCCCACCTTCCCCCAAGCGCCGAATTGAAGCGCTATCGCTCGGCCAATAGTAAGCACAAACCGCTACAGCAATTCTTATCCAGCCTGATCACACAATGTGAGCAGCAGATTCAGGGGCCACTGCTTGGACTCAACTTCGGGCGTCTACTGGAGCAGCAGGCCATGGATGCCATCGAGGCAAGAGGGCATACACTCAATCAGTACGATCCAAACTTCGCTGCGGATCACACCCTGCTGCGACTAAAATACGACTTTATCTGCTGCTACCGGGTATTTGAACACTTTCGCTTTCCGGGAAAAGAGTGGCAGTTGCTCTGCTCGCTACTCAAACCCGGTGGATGGATGGCTATCAGTACCCAGTTACTCACCGAGTTACAGGGCTTTCCTAAGTGGCACCACAAGAACAATCTGACTCATGTCAGCTTTTATCAGGAAGCCACCTTTCAATATTTGGCACGCCAAGCCGAGTTTAGGCTATTATTCGCGTCAAAGGATCTCATTTTGGTGCAAAAACCAACAAGATCTGGTATAACACGCGACCCAAGTTCACTTATCTAACCACTAGGTTAAATAGGTTCACGATTTTTTGTAGTTGAGATTAACGTTATGTCCCGTAAAAAAACGCGCAAGATCAATGAGAATGCGCCAAAACGTCCACCCAGAACGAAGAAAGAAGACCGTGTCGTCACAGGTAAGAAGCGGAAGTCGGGTAATAAAGCGGGCAGTCGACATAACGAGCAGCAGATCCAGCAGCAACAATCGGGTGCAGCGCAAGCCAAAGATCCACGCCATGGCAGTAAGAAGCCGGTAGCGCTCAGTCTACCAGCGACTATAGCGGTCGAGAAAAAACCGAAGGCGCCTAAGATGAGTGATGAGCAGAAGCTGTTGAAGCTAGAGGAAGATCCAAGACTCAACAAACTTCTCGATATGATCGAAGAGGGCCGAGATCTCAATGCTGACGATCAAGCCTGGCTAGAGAAACAGCTCACCGAAATCGAGCGCTTGATGGAACGCTTAGGCATCTCAGAAGAAGATGACTTAGAGCATGTGATGCAAACCGCTGCCCGCTCTGACGACGATCTCCTCGATAAGTTCGAATCTGGCGCCGATCTGCTAAAAGACTATCAAGAGAAAAATTAGCCCTAAAGACGCACACAAATGGCATCAGTATTGATGCCATTTCTCTATCCCACCTAGATAAACACAAACCTGGATCTCAACATGACCACGACGTTACTCATCATTGGTGCCCTTATCATCCTAGGTCTTGGCGGCTATGCCCTGCATCTGCTGCTTAAGCTGAAAAAACAAACGCAGCAGCAGGCTGCCCAATTAGCCGCACAGCAGGCGGCCAGTGAAGCGCGAGAGAAAGAGTTGCTGGGCAATATTCACTATATTGCTGCCGCCATGCTTGAAGAGCGTTGTGAATTGTCCGAAGGAGTGATGCGTATCGGCAAGTTGTTTGAGATCTTAGGCCAGAGTGAACAGGTACAACACCAATACCCTGCTTTCTTTAAGCATTTTGATATCATCAAGACTCATCCCATCATGGAACAGCGCAAAGCGTTAGAGAAACAGCAGCGCATGAAGCTCGACTTCGAAAGAATGAAATCAGAAGCCGCGCTAGAAGTCGAAATCACAGAAGAAGCCAAACTCCTGGTGAAAGCATACGCCCATCTCAGCCACTAACATTAGGGCGTGAGTCGGCGCACAAAAACGGCTTTAAACCAAGACATTTAAGCCGAAAACAAGGATATTCGTCAGCTAACATAAATTGCAGTGCCAATTTGCAACCTGGATCAATGTTATTCACTCAATAACATTGCATACTTCGCTAGTTGCTAATTTACCACCTTCGGAGGACACGCCTTGAAGCAGCCCACCCAAATTAGTTGGGATCAGTCAATGATCGAAAAGTACAATTACAGCGGTCCCCGTTATACCTCTTATCCGACCGCATTAGAATTTGACGACTCTTTCACCGAAGAAGATCTGCTCACCTCTATTGCCAACAGTAAGAGCAATAAGCTGTCGCTGTATCTGCATATCCCTTTCTGCGCCAAGCTATGCTACTACTGTGGCTGTAATAAGGTGATCACCCGCCATCAGCATAAGGCGGATCAATATATCGAGTACCTTGCCGCAGAGATCGTCAAGCGCGCTCCGCTGTTCAAACACTATCAAGTCACCCAGATCCACTGGGGTGGCGGTACACCGACTTTCCTCAGCCCTGAGCAGATCCTCAGACTGTCGGCACTACTCAAAGAGCATTTCAATATTGCCGACGAGGGGGAATACTCTATTGAGGTCGACCCACGTGAAATAGAGCTATCAATGCTCGATACCTTAAAAGAAGCGGGCTTCAACCGCATCTCGGTCGGCGTGCAAGACTTTAACAAAGAGGTTCAGATTGCTGTTAACCGTGAGCAGGATGAACAGTTTATCTTCGACCTGATCGCCAAGGCGAAAGCCATGGGCTTTGTGTCGACTAACATAGACCTTATCTACGGTCTGCCGCACCAGACACCTGAAAGCTTTGCAGAGACCATGCAGCGAGTACTAGATCTGTCTCCCGATAGACTGTCAGTCTTTAACTACGCCCACCTGCCAGCACGCTTCGCAGCACAGCGTAAGATTAAAGATGAGCATCTGCCTAGTCCGCAGCAAAAACTGGAAATGTTGCACCAAACTATCGAGACGCTGACCGGCGCAGGTTACCAGTATATCGGTATGGATCACTTCGCTAAGCCAGATGATGAACTTTCTATCTTGCAAAACGAAGGACGCCTGCACCGTAACTTCCAGGGTTATACCACCCAAGAAGAGTGTGATTTGCTCGGCCTTGGGGTGTCATCAATCAGTCAGATTGGCGATTGTTACGCCCAAAACCAGAAAGACATTCGTCCTTACTACGAATCGGTAGATGAGAAAGGTCATGCGCTGTGGAAAGGCTGCAAACTCAACCGCGATGACGAGATCCGTCGCGTGGTGATCAAGCAGCTCATCTGTCATTTCGACCTGGATATGGCCAAGATAGATCAGCAATTAGGCATTAAGTTTGAAGAGTATTTTGCCGAAGATCTTAAGCTGCTCCAAACCTTTATCGACGACAAGTTGGTTGAGGTGAACGACAGAAAGATCACCGTTGGTGAAACGGGCCGCCTGCTTATCCGTAATATCTGTATCTGCTTCGACGTTTATTATCGCGATAAGGCACGTCAGCAGCAGTTCTCTCGGGTCATCTAACACCCGACTGACAAAAAAAGCCGATGATTATTCATCGGCTTTTTCGTTTATGCTGTCTCGTCCTGAAATGTGTTTACACATTGA
>NZ_JSFF01000026.1:0-58917 GCF_000773485.1 Shewanella sp. ECSMB14101
TTTCCCCGGAAAGCCGCGATGAACCTTTTTTATTGGGCATCTTCCTCCGCTTGTGTCACCTTGCTCCACAACTCAGGTCAATTAAATTCAAATAGGCTAAGATGCGAATAGAATCGGCCAACAAGGAAACGCTATGTCCCCCTATCGGATCATCAACTGCCATGCCCACGACTATCTGGAACTTGCCTGCATGCGAGGCTATCCGTTACTGATTGAGACGACACAAGGTGATATCCAGAGCGTGGCAATCAATCTGCTCACTTTGGCGGATAAAACGGAATACTTGGTGGTAAGCAATGGTTCGCAGGAGCAACAGATCAGGCTAGATCAGATCCTGGCAATCACGCCGTTGTCGCAACCGGCGGAGTTTGGTCGAGTTCTAATGACTCCCCAAGATGAGTAGGCTTGAAAGCCGCTTTGTCAGCCAAAAGTCGTGACAGATACAGCAAAGTGACCGCGGCCGATGGAATAAACAATCTTTAATCCATTTATAGACGGATTTTTAGACATTTAACACGAATTAGCTATTCACTCAGATAGCCGCACTGATAGAATCGAACCACCATCCAGAAACTATTAGGACCTCCCGATGAGCCTTGAACTACTGTCCAAGCTGGAAACAAAAATCCAAGCGGCACTCGAAACCATTGAGCTACTAAAAATGGAGCTTGAGGAAGAGAAGCAGAAGAACCACACCCTGAGCGAACAAAACCAACAACTCAGCCAAGACCTCAACTCTTGGAACGAAAAAGTCACCGGACTTGTTGGTTTGCTTAACGACGAAGTCAGTGAGTAGTTCTCACGTGAAGCGAAGATCTAAGCCATCTTCGCTTCGTTATGTTGATTTTCGATTAACTCATTCAATTCAATAATGGCGCGTTTTACCTGAGGCAGACTCTGACGCGGCAGCAAAAATTTTCCTTTATCAAACTCCAATCGTCCCAAATCCTTCACCCAGATCACTCCAGACACAAAGATACGGGCATGTTTGACAATTAATTTCGGTGCGTAGACAGGAAAAACTCTCATGAGACCTCCAAGCAAGACTCTGCGTTCTTATTTTTATACTTAACTTCGACAGGATTTTTACCATGTTAGTTTCAATTTTTTGAGCATTTTTTTAGAGAAGCTTGAGCTAGATGCCATAGAACTAAAATTTTGTGTTGTCTATCAGACCAATAGATTAGAACAATAAAAAATTGTCACTTGCCAAATTTTTGACACCCTGTTAGATTGAAACTGTTACTCAGGGTAAATAGAGCTTTATAGCTCGATAACCGTATTTCCATAGCGACCGGAAATACGGTTTTTTTTATTTTGGGCAACAAAAAGGGGCGCTAGGCCCCTTTCGATAACAAGTTGACGATTATTTTAAACTAGTCAGGTAGTAAGCGATCTGCAGCAATTCGTCGTAAGACTTAATCGCACCCGTTTCAACACGGTACTTACCATTCACCACCAAAGCCGGTACGCCAGACAGTTTGGCATTCTCGGTAGCACGCTTCATCTGCGCCATCTGTGCACTCACCATAAATGAGTTCGCCGCAGCATCAAAATCCTTACCATCTATGCCATTGGCAATAAACAGTTTGCGAATATCGTCGCGGCTAGTGAAGCGTTGCTTCTTATCGTGAATCGCAGAGAAGAGAGCATGTTCCATCTTCTCTTCTACCTTCAGCTGGTGAGCCACCGCGAAGGCACGAGACATCTCAGGACCCATTTCACGGCCGATAAACTCTACGTGATTCTGCTTAAAGACCACGCCTTCAGGCAGGTTAGCCTTGATCTGTGGTACCTGAACCTTGGCGAAGTTGTAACAATGTGGACAGTAGAAAGAGAAAAACTCTGCGATCTCTGGCTTGGCAGTTGCCGGGCCTTCATTGATCACTGTGTAGTGAACTCCCTCTTTGTAGTCGGCGGCCAACGCGGCCATAGGGGCAACCAAGAGTGCCAGTGCTACCAATAACGCTTTCTTCATTATGCTTCCTTCTCAGTGCCTAAGCACTACTATGACAATAAGATTGAACATACCTTAAAGTGGTTTGGAGTCCACCTCAAGGGGATAAGTTCATTTTTCTGTTACAAAAACTACGACGCAATTCCCGTTAATTAATAGGGGATCAGGCTGATCGATGGTTCATCTAATTTCGCCAACTGCTCCTTAAACGCCAAGATCTGCTGCTCCCAATATTTCTCCTCACCATACCAGGGGAAGTTCATTGGAAAGGCTGGATCTTGCCAGCGACGACTGAGCCAGGCGTTGTAATGCAACATGCGCATCGCCCGCAATGGCTCAATGAGATGCAACTGGCGATTATCGAAGTCGCAAAACTCCTCGTAAGCCTCAAGCAACACCTCTAACTGCAAGGTCTGCTGCGCACGATCCCCTGCTAACATCATCCAGATATCCTGCACTGCAGGCCCCATCTTGGCATCGTCGAGATCCACAAATCCAGGGCCATCGGGTGTCCACAAAATATTACTGGGGTGCAGATCCCCATGCAGACGAATCGCCTCGGTGGGATATTGATGCCACAAGGATTTCGCCTTGGCCAGCACCTGCTCCACTATGGTGAAATAAGCGGTTTCCAGGCTGGCGGGCACATGTTGAGATGCCTTAAGCCAGGCAAGAGATTCATCCCCCAACAAGGTCGGAGACAGGGTTTCGCGATAGGTAAATGGCCGCTGCTTGGCAAGAAGATGTATACGGCCGATGAAATGCCCCACCTCCTCAAGCTGCGTCAGGTTATCGACTTCAAAGGCCCGCCCGCCCATAGAGGGGAATAGCGCAAACCTGTATCCCTGATAATCATGCAGGGAGCGCCCCTCGATAAGCACAGGCGACGCCACAGGTATCTCCTGAGCCTGCAACTCGGCGCAAAAATCATGCTCCTCCTGGATCTGTTCATTGCTCCAACGTTCTGGGCGATAAAACTTCACCACATAACGTCGACCGAGATCGCAGCGAAACTGGTAAACACGATTCTCATAACTGTTGAGCGTCAGCAGGCCGGTTTCAGGATAGATGCCCACAGATTCGATAGCGTCCATGATCAGATCAGGCGTTAACGCCTGAAAATGAAAGCCTGCGCCTTGCCGAATGTCATTCATCGCTGTGACTCCAATAATGTGGCCAGATAAACCAGCACCTCGACCTCATCGTCGCGCTCGACCGACAACCAGCAAACATCGCCGTAAAATTCATAGTTAAGCTGCAATAGGCTGCCCTCGAAGTCCAGTAGCCATTGATGCCTGTCGGCGCCCCAGTGGCGTTCTATCACTCGGCAATCGAGCGCCTTGACCAGCGCCTCGGCAAACAGCTCAAAACGGTCAAAATCGATTTCAGCAACAATCGACAGACTCTTCGCCTGCGGATCGACGCTAATGGTGCTGATCTTCATCTCTTGATTCATCACTTTACCTAGGGTTACCCCATTCTCTTAACGCTTATTCATTTCATCAGGCTAACTGCTGCAGGACATGATCAGCCCCTGGCCCCACTCGGGTGGCCGCTTGGCAAAGTCTTCTTTATCAGGCTGCTCATCGAAGGGACGAGTCAGTATTTGGTGCAGTTCTGTCAGAGGCTGAGTATTGCCCTCTTCACAGGCGATAATCGCCTCCTGAGCCAGATAATTCCGCAGCACATACTTGGGGTTAACTTGTGCCCTCGCCGCTTGCCAGTTGGCTACATCGCTCACCTTGCCCAAGCGATCTTGATAGTTGCGATACCAGGCGTCAAAACCCGCCAGATCGACAAAGTCATCCCTGAGCGAAGAAAACTGACTGCTCGGGTCCAACTGGGCAAAGCGGCGCCAAGTATTGGTGTGATCCAAACGATTGGCTTCCATCAACTGAGTAAAGGCGCCAATCAGCTTAAGATCTGCTTCATCTTGCTCGCTGCTCGCCGCTTCTGCCGAGCCAATCCCCAATTTGCCGCGCATCAAGACCAGATATGCCTGCACCAGATGGTGCTGGTATGTATTCAAGGCGGCAATTAAGTCATCGGAGGCGATCAGAGGCACAACCGCCTGAGCCAAACGCTGCAGGTTCCACAGGCCGATACCCGGCTGCTGGCCGAAGGCATACCGACCATCTGGATCTGAATGGTTACAGATGAAGTCCTCCTCGAAGGTATCGAGAAAGGCGAAGGGGCCAAAGTCGAAGCTATCGCCGAGTATCGACATGTTATCGGTATTCATCACCCCATGGGCAAAACCTATGGCCTGCCAGTGGGCAATCAACTTAGCCGTATCGGCGACGACCCGGTTAAACCAGGCTATATAACCGGCCTGATCACAGCTTAAATCGGGATAATGTTGGGTCAGGGTAAAGTCGAGCAACTGCTTGAGCTTCTCTTTGCTGCCCTGTTCACTATGACAAAAATATTCGAAATGACCGAAACGAATATGACTCTTGGCCAGACGCACGGTTATCGCCGCTGATTCCTGGGTTTCTCGCCATACCGGTAGATCTGAGCCTATGACCGCTAAGGCACGAGTGGTAGGAATATTGAGATGGTGCAGCGCCTCGGACACCAAAAACTCCCGCACCGCACTGCGCATCACGGCGCGGCCATCACCATGGCGAGAATAGGGCGTCATGCCGGCCCCTTTTAGGGCCACATCCCAATAACCCTGCGGTCCCTCGGCTTCGCCGAGAATAATAGAGCGGCCATCGCCCAGTTGCGGCGAATACCCACCAAACTGATGTCCGCTGTAGACTTGGGCGTAATAACTCGCCCCGTCAATGGCTTGGTTTCCGGCGAGCCCTTGCAGTAGCTGCTCATCGGGCTGTTCGAGACCGATAAGCTTGGCAGCATCTTGGCTCCAGGCTAACCACTGAGGCCGCGGTAAGCCCTGGGGCGTCACCCGAGAATAGAAACCACTGAGCTGATCGACATAATCTTGTTTAAACTTCATTGGCTTGCCCCTAGATTTCACTGGCTTACCAAAGTTTCCATGCGCTGACAGCTAAGCTGATCGTCATCTTTTACCTCGCAGAGGTAACCACATTGATAACGTCCGTTGCCAGTTTGACTCAATTTAACCATACCCGCCCCCTTTGCCAGACACTGGTCGAGTTGCTGATAGTAACCGGCGATATGCTTATCCAAGCTATCTGCGTTCTGCGAAACCGTCTGCTGGGCATCGCTCTTCGCATCCGGATAGTAAAACAGTGTCCACTGTGGCACTTCAGTACACGCCGTTACCGTTAATAGTAACGCCACACTCACTATAAAGCTGCGCATTTTGATCTCCTGTTCACCACAGATTACCGAGCTATGGAGCGTCATCGACGCCCATCTCATATAGAGATAAATGTTCCGGACATAACGCCATTTCCTTTCCATCCATGGGACTCTTGTCAGTCATCCTGCGGATAGGGCATAAATGTTCCAGACATAAAAAAGGCGACACTCAGTTCGCCTCTTTAAGTTTATCTTGACTAGTTTACACGGCTATTGGCCGAGATGCAGTAGATTACTGCTGCGCATTAAATCAGGACTGCGCCTTGGCCTTAGCCTTCTCGATACGGGTGATACGCCCTTCGAAGCCAGTCACAGTGCCGTCGGTCAATCCATAACTGATGGCGGTCTGGCAGACTTTGATGGCGCCATCAAAGTCACCACAGTCGTTTAGCAGAGTGGCTAGGTGCATAAAGCCAACGCCTTTCTCCTGCTCAGGAGCGGGCAAGGCCGCAAACAGTGACTGATAGTAGGGTGACAGAGCTGCACCATATTCACGGTATTCCTCTTGCTTACGCTGCTTATAGCATTCGGCGATCGCCTGTAGCAGCGCCACATGCTTGCCTTCAGCCTCAGGTTCGGCGCGATATTGGGCCAGTGAAGCCGTCAGCTTATCGTTGGCCCAAGACTCATCAGTCACCGCCAGCATCTTGAAGGGTGGCTCTGACTCTGACTCTGGCTCTGGCTCTGGCTCTGGCTCTGGCTCTGGCTCTGGCTCTGGCTCTGGCTCTGGCTCTGGCTCTGGCTCTGGCTCTGGCTCTGGCTCTGGCTCTGGCTCTGGCTCTGGCTCTGGCTCTGGCTCTGGCTCTGGCTCTGGCTCTGGCTCTGGCTCTGGCTCTGGCTCTGGCTCTGGCTCTGGCTCTGGCTCTGGCTCTGGCTCTGGCTCTGGCTCTGGCTCTGGCTCTGGCTCTGGCTCTGGCTCTGGCTCTGGCTCTGGCTCTGGCTCTGGCTCTGGCTCTGGCTCTGGCTCTGGCTCTGGCTCTGGCTCTGGCTCTGGCTCTGGCTCTGGCTCTGGCTCTGGCTCTGGCTCTGGCTCTGGCTCTGGCTCTGGCTCTGGCTCTGGCTCTGGCTCTGGCTCTGGCTCTGGCTCTGGCTCTGGCTCTGGCTCTGGCTCTGGCTCTGGCTCTGCAGCAGCCTGCTCGGGGGCTTTTTCTACCTCAAGCGGCGCATCGGCTGGCTTCACCTCTTTGACAGCCTCTTCAACTGTTTCTTCGACGGCCTGGGCAACTTCTGCCTTTTCGGCAGACTCGAAGGTGATCCCCTCATCAGCTGGGGTCGAAACGACTTTCTCCGCTGCCTGGCTCGGCACATCTACCGCTTCGCCCGATACTATCTTCTCAACCGGCTTCTGGGTTGCTTGTTGCTCTTCTTGTGCCAATCGCTGTGCTCGTTTGTACAAAAACACACCCACTGCTACCAGCAAAATAATGGCTATATATTTCATTATTATCCACCGTTGATTATTCGTGCCCAGTATCAGGCATTTTCATATCGTAAATTTGTCTAGATAGTAACCGATATTATTAGTCGATTCTCTTGCTATAAATCAAATATTTATACCTCTTTTTCCCTCGGGTATCAAAAAGAGCGCCCAAAATCATGCTTAGGGGGTAAAAATAGCGGTTCATCCCTCATCCTTCCGGGGCAATTACGCCAGATAAAAGCACTATTTTGTGCGCATCTTCATAATTTCGAGCACAGCTTTTGTGTTCCATAACGCCTCGGGCTAGGCTAGCTATAACCCAGTAAAGAAGTCGGATATTGTATGAGCCAAGAGATTCTAAGTGGTAAGTTACTGCGAGAGTTTAAAACGATCGCCGCTATGGTACATATCTATTGCAAGGATCATTGCGAGGCAAAGGGCGATGTCGCCAACTGCCCAGCATGCAGTGAATTTCTCGATTATGCTCACACCCGGTTAGACCGCTGCCCCTACGGCCAAGACAAACCCACCTGCAACAAATGCCCCGTGCATTGCTATAAGCCAGAGCCCAAGGCTAAGGCACGTGAGATCATGATCTATTCAGGTCCACGCATGCTGCTGCCCCACCCTATTATGGCCATTCGCCATCTCTGGGCAGAGCGCGGCCCAGTACCGGGCAAGCCACCCGCGGCCGCATCGAATCGTCATCAGCGTCTGGCCAAAGAACAAAAATCGGTCTCTTAAGGTAGGAGTGATAACCCAAGGTTAACCCGTTATTTCCAAGCCGGCATCAGTGGCTTAACCCCAGGCATTTTTTCGCGTTAAACCTGGGCGACAGGCTTGCCTATTAAGCTGTTTTACGTCGACAATGAGCAGCATGAACACACTCTCGCACGGCTTCTTATTTGAAGGATACTGGTGGCTCTCCCTATTGGGCGGCCTGCATTGTATCGGTCTTGCCCTGTATCTGCGTTATCTGTATCACGACCGAAATGACAACCATAAGCTGCTCGGCGCCATCTTTAGCTTACTCGCCCTCTATTTTCTGACCGGCCTACTCAATAACGAAAACTCACCAGTGCCATTAGAGCTACTGTTTGTCTTGATCATCCCGGCCTATTTTCTGTTGATGCCCATGCTCTATCTTTATTGCTATCGCAGCCTACATGATGTCAAACGGCCTATCGGTATGTCGCAACACTTCCTACCTGCCTTCGCCCTAGTCGTCTTGATAGGCCTGAGCATGCTGTTTAGTGACCAGATGCGCCACATCCTTTTGATGCAAGATCTCATACTGCTCAACCATGTCACCTTACTCGGGTCACTACTGCCCGTGCTGCTTATCTTACAAACCTGCTTCTACTTCTTTGCCATCGTAAGATTATTGCGACAATTTAGAGGCCGGGCACACAGGCTCCATCAAGACAGTCTCAAAGACATTAAATTCAGGTGGCTACTGGCCCTTACCCTCGCCTTGTTGACCAACTGGTTAATGCGCATGGGCTTAGTCATACTGCCCTACCTGCTGGGCGATAAGGTGAGCCTGGCAGCGCAGGCAAGTACCCGCCTATTTCTGCTGCTCAGTCTCTATCTACTGGCCCTCTATGGCCTGAAGCAGATCACCATATCAGCCTACCTTAGGGGTCGCCTCTCTCCCGAACTCAAGTCCCAGAATGGCCCTAGCAGCAGTCGTCAACTGCTCGACGCCGAAGAGCTCAACTATCTGCAACAACTGCTGCGATCCGACAAAAAATAATTAACGCAATTTATACCAAAGCGGTTTTGCGTTAATGTATCCGAGCTTAAACACCTCAATAAACAAGAAATACTCAAGCAATCACGACAGAAGGGATCAAGATGGGAAGGGGATATAAACTCACCACACTAGCGGTGATCTGTGCGGGCGCCATGGGGCTAGGAAGCAGCGTTTATGCAGGTGAACGTACTCACCAGATCACCACGGACGACTTTTTTACTATCGGCAACATGGGCAACGTTGAGCTCAGCCCTGACGGCAAACATGCCATCTGGCTGGAGTCCCGCTGGGATAAAGAGCTCGACAAGGCACAAAAAGACCTCTGGCTCATCGATACCAAGTCACGTAAGACCCGTCGCCTGACCTTTACCAACGAGAGCGAGTCCAGCCCTCAGTGGAGTCCTGACGGCAGCTACGTCTACTACCTGGTCAAGCAAACCCGCGAAGAGAACAAAGCCCCCTATAACGGCAAGGCTCAAGTATTTAGAATCGCCGTTAACGGCTCAGAAGCCGTGCCCATCACCAAAGAGGCCGAAGGGGTAAAACAGTTCCAGCTCAGTCAAGATGGTAAGAGCCTCTACTTCCTCGCCAACAAGAGCACCACAGACAAAGATATCTGGGCCGATATGCGTGCCAAACATGGTGCACCTAAATATGGTCATGGCAAGGTTACGACTAACCCCCTCTACAAGTTAGATCTCGACCACTACCAGCAGAGTCTGGTTCTGGACGATAACAAGGTAGTATGGGACTTTAGTGTCACCCCTGATGCGAGTCAGATAGCCCGTATCACCACCCAAGATAACGAACTGGTCAACCTCGAGGGCTGGTCGAACATTGAGGTGTACAACACCCAGTCAAAGCAAAACAAGGTATTAGAAGACACCGCCTGGCGTGAAAAGGCGCCTTCACCTTACGGCTGGCTACTAGGCCTGGCATGGCACCAAGATAACCAACGTCTGGCATTTCGTATCGACTTTGATGGCCATCCAGGCAAGCTGTTTGTGGCTGAACCACAAAATGACAAAGCCAAGCCTATCGAGCTTAAAACCAAGGGTGACACCACCTTCAACTCCAGCGATATCCATTGGCGACCTAACAGCGACGAGCTCTGTTACCGCGGTTACGACCACGCCAGGGTAAAACTCTTCTGTAGCGAGATAGATGGTCAATCACAGGGCGACACTCGTACCGTGCTGGCCGGTGATCTGGTGATGGGCAGCTATAGTTTCAGCCAAGACGGTACGAAACTGGCCTTCAGCCACAATGGTCTGGAGCATTTCAGCGATCTTTTCATCGCCGACGCCGCCAGTAAGAAGGCCAAATACAAGCGCCTGACCAATATCAACCCTCAGGTCGACAGCTGGATTTTGCCAGAGATCTCCGTGGTGAAATGGACGGCGCCAGATGGCAGTCAGGTAGAGGGAATACTGGATCTTCCCGCAGGCTACAAGAAGAGTGACGGCCCACTGCCGCTGATCGTACAGATCCACGGCGGCCCTACCTCTGCCACGCCGTACGCGCTGCAACACAGATCTTATGGCCGCAGCACTTTTACCGCCAACGGCTGGGCACTCCTGTCACCCAACTATCGTGGTTCCACTGGCTATGGTGACAAGTTCCTCACGGATCTCGTTGGCCATGAGCATGAGATTGAAGTGGCCGACATCATGGCCGGTGTCGATCACCTGATCAAGCAAGGCATTGCCGATGGCGACAAGATGGCGGTAATGGGCTGGAGCAACGGCGGCTACCTCACCAACGCCCTTATCAGCACCACCAACCGCTTTAAGGCCGCCAGCTCCGGCGCCGGCGTGTTCGACCAGCGTTTGCAGTGGATGCTTGAGGACACCCCAGGCCATGTGATCAACTTTATGCAGGGACTGCCCTGGGAGAAACCTGAGGCCTATACCCACGGCTCGTCACTGACCCACGCCGACAAGATCAAGACACCGACCCTGATCCACATAGGCGAGAACGATCAGCGTGTGCCTGTTGGACATGCTCAAGGCCTATATCGTGCCCTGAAGCACTACCTGGATGTTCCGGTCGAACTCGTGGTGTATCCGGGCGAAGGCCATGGGCTGAGCAAATACCAGCACAGACAGGCCAAGATGGACTGGGACAAGCAATGGTTTGAGCACTATGTTCTGGGTAAAAGCCTCAACGAGACAAAGTAAACTTAACCAGAGCTGACACAAAACAAGAAAGCGCCAATTTTGGCGCTTTTTTCATCAACTTCCATTTTCAATCCTCCTTAAGGCAGACTATGCTAAAGCCATCGAGATCAATGGAGGTCATCATGCAAAAGTATCTGTCTACCTTAATTTTAAGTTGTTGTGTTGCTTTGGGATTACTGACATCCCCCATGACACTCGCCGCCGACAGCTACGCTGAGGCGATCGCCAACTTCAAAAAAGCTCCCGACACTCAGAGTTTCTTTAACACAGCCTATGGTTACGCCATCTTTCCCACCGTCGGTAAGGGCGGTATAGGTATAGGTGCAGCCTACGGTAAGGGCCGGGTCTATAAGGGTGGCGTTCACACTGGCGACTCCAGCCTGTCACAGCTTTCCATCGGTTTTCAGCTAGGTGGCCAGGCCTATAGCGAGATCATCTTCTTCAAAGATGCCAAAGCTTATCAAGAGTTCACCAGTGGCAGTTTCGAGTTTGGTGCCAGCGCCTCGGCTGTCGCCATCAATGTCGGCGCCAATGCCCAAGTGGGCACCACGGGCAACTCTGCGGCCGCCGGTCAATCAGGTGCCAACAAGGCCGCCAGCGCCGCCTACATCAACGGCATGGCAATTTTCACCGCCGCCAAAGGTGGCCTGATGTATGAGGCTGCGCTCGCAGGGCAATCCTTTACCTTTGACCCCAAATAAGGGGCTATCTGAGAGGGAGTCAGATGGCTCCCTCCTTCTAGGTGAACTTCTTCCTAATTCAGGCATTTAACGGTGGTTTGAAACCACAACTTGATGGTTGATTGACAGGGTTACGCATCAGCCTTAGCTTCATGAAAGCAGGTCAGCAGTAGCATTAGCCTTCATTGTTTTGAATTGCTTGCAGCAGGCTCTATGTGCAGGTACTTCTGTGACACGCCACAAGTACGCTCCCTGTAGGCTCTACCGTGACATCCCTGTCACGGAAGGTCACAGCAGCACCTACACTAAGTTTTCCATCTCTTCGATTTGACCGCTTTGGATCCTCACTGGACCATCAAAAGCAAAACATATTTGGACAAAAATGAGTTAGAACTTTAGAGTTATGTATGTGAGCTTCAGATTAATGTTTTTATGTGCTAACGCCTTGCTCAACGGAAAATTGGGGGCGTAGCGAGTAATTTTTCCGAGTGCAGCAACTTGTTAGCCATTCTCTTGCTCCACTTCCCGCATTCTAAGCTGTCGCTCTGCTTCACGCTCTTGCATATATGACGCTACATTAGATTTAATTTCTTCAGTATTTATAGCTGCAATAATTTGCTCGAATTCCTTGATGGATTTGATTGCATTATCTACATCCTCTCGAGTCGGTTCACCACGGCCATGAGCAGCCATGTTTCTCAACTTTCTTGTTTCGTGCATCTTGCTAGCAAGATCATCTGGGATGGACACACCGAAACGCTCTAAATAGGAAGGAGACATTATATACCAAGGAGGTCTACGCCTAAGTTCTTGTTCCAGGCCAACGCTTTCTCCAAATTCTATTGTTTTCTTCTCAAGGTATGTCATTGCAGCTAACAGAGCACCGAGAGAATGTACTTTTGCAAGGTTCCTTAAGTTCTCAAGCTCTGAGTCATTCTGAGGATTTCGCATTTGAAATGCCAGCAAATCGCTTTCTTCAACAAATTGAGAGATAACCTCTTCAAAATCTTGATCATAATGCTCTCTGAGAACTTCTTTGAAAAAATCAATAGCAATATTCATATAGAAGATCGCTGTTAATTCATTGGGAGAACCAAATCTGTGCTGAAGAGCATTACGTTCGTCTATTAACAGCTCAATCTTATTCAAATAGGGGATAGGAGTTTACTTATCTGCAAGAGACTTTATGCAGCCGTGAATAGTTATAGTTTCTTTTGGGCTTTTATATATTGACTCACCGGAATCTAGCACTAAGTCCTTTAGTATAAGTTCAATAGCATTGGCCAAATGAAGAATAACCAGTTTACGGTCAAGCTCCTTCTGCCCATTATAGTGCGTGAAAGAGTGACCTAGTAACTCCATTGCACTCTGGAATAACGGTGATTCAATTGCCACAGGATCTCCTTTGTATGGCTAACGCCTTTAGCAGCGGCGCCTAACGCGTAGTTTGCTTTGTGTTAATTTGTAGCGAAGCGACAACACAAAGAAAACGGAGTGTTGGGCGTCCTAGCGCACGTGTTTTTGTGCGCGATTGCTGCCTAAACTTGTTAGGTGCAACCCATTAATATAGCGACTTACATTGAGCCAGTAGCTCTGATACTAATTTCTTACCGGCCGGATTCAGGTGCTTTTCTTCTGGGTTAGAGATATAAGGTGAATTAGGCATATCTATTTTCATGCACTCATTCTTAATCTTATTGAGTTCTGGATGCTTAATATCACAAGACTCAAAATAGTCCCACTCCTTCCAATCTACTTCGTCGTTTATCCAAGACTCTAATATTCCGGCTATTTCTTCAGGTGTTCTTTCAACAGGATCAGTATTATGAGCCAGTGCAAAAACACCAACTAGAATAAGCAAGCCAATAATTATCGAGATGATCCAGATCACGATTTCACCTAACGCCACAATATGGGGCGCACAAATGCATGGCTATACTGTATGCGCCCCATGAACCCACGGGGCGATATTTTTAATGTTTGAAGTTCCAAGGTAGGAGCGCATCGATATCTGGCTCAGCTTTCGCTAGCTCTTTCATGCACTTGACCATGTAGTCGTAAAGGATAAGGCCATTGGCTTTTGCTGTCTCGACGATACTGTAAAGCATTGCGCTCGCTTCAGCCCCGTTAGGATTGGTCGAGAAGAGCCAGTTCTTCCTGCCTATAACCAGCGGTTTAATTGCTCGCTCTGCACGATTATTGTCTATCGATAAATGACCGTCATCGATATAGCGGATAAGCTTCGGCCATTGCCCGAGCGTATATTTTATCGCTTTACCCAGCGGGCTAGACGCTATCACTTGTTGAGTCGTCATCCATTTGTGCAACTCACCCAGTATCGGCTTGGCATACAGTTGTCGCTCTGCTTTTCTCTTTTCAGCAGACGCACCTTTTAAGCGAGATTCGATTCCATAGAGCTTCTGGATTTTGGCCAGCGCTTTATCCGCTTTGCCTGACTTACCTTTACCCTGAAGCTTTTTCGCATCCATGAACTTACGACGTGCGTGAGCGAAGCAACCAACATTGGTCACTTGGTGTAGACCGTCATAAGCACCATAGCCATCGGTTTGCAGGTAACCACTGTAATCCCCCAAGAAGGCAACAGGGCATGCCCTCGCGCGACTGTTTTGATAGTCGTACAAGGCGATATTCTTCACATTAGGCAGTGCTGCGCCTGGCGAGTCTGCGCCCGAGCAGTAAAGCCACATGTAGCATTGCTTATCTTCCTTGAGGACATTGAGCGGCGTTTCATCCGCCTGAACCACCACTTGCTCTAGCAGGTGCGCTTTCAAGGCCACGTAAAGTGGTGC
This sequence comes from Shewanella sp. ECSMB14101, assembly GCF_000773485.1. Lineage (NCBI taxonomy): Bacteria > Pseudomonadati > Pseudomonadota > Gammaproteobacteria > Alteromonadales > Shewanellaceae > Shewanella > Shewanella sp. ECSMB14101. The sequence continues at coordinate 14,095 of NZ_JSFF01000026.1, forward strand.
GAACTTTTCACTGACTTGGATAACCCACCTTGCCATGGTGGTTCGTGATAGTTCGATACCCGATTGGGTAAACAACGACTCTTGGCGGTAAAGTGGCATCGCGTATTGGTATTTGCCTAGGATAATATTAGCCAGCAAGCTTTCTGTCGCGAAGCTTTTAGGGATGATGCACTGCGGCGCTGGCTTTTGAACAATGTGGCTTTTGTCTTCAGTTTGCTCGCACTGACGGCAAGCATATTTCGGACGTACATATTCCAGCACTTTGAGTACCGCTGGCGTGAACTCAAGTTTCTCGCTACGGTCTTCACCGATTTTATGAAGGTCATGATTGCAGCACGCACACTGTTTTTCGTTGTCATCTAAATCGAGTTCGATAACCTCACGAGGCAAGGTCATTAGAGGCTTACGCTTACCGCGTTTCTTCGTTGTGGTGGTCGTCGTGACCTCAACCTCTTCTTCCTTAGCGGCTTCACATTCCACTTCGTTGAAGAGGTCACCTTGAGATGCATCGTAAGGCTTTAACGCCTCCGAGCGTTTAGCGAACTGTCGGTCGAAGGCGAGCTTGAGCTGTTCAAGTAGCGATTGGCGCTCTTGTTTCCATTGGGTTTCTGACGCCATTAGCGCTTTCACCATCGCTTGTAGCTCGGCAACATCTTGACTTTCTGGGTTGATATTTGGCGTCTTTTTCATGGCATTTATTATACTAATAATCATGCCGTTAACGCTTGGTGGATAAGACTTTATTTATCGATTAAATCATTGTGAAATCGTTTATTTTGATGGGTTTGTGGCCGATAATCGTGAAGCCTGAAAGCAGTCTGTCAAGCTCGAATTGAGTCAGGGTAAACACTTCGTTTTTCTCTTTTGATGGCCACTTGTACTTGGCTTTTTCGAGGCGCTTGTACCAAAGAGCAAAGCCTGTTTTATCCCAGTACAACACTTTGATTTTATCGCGCTGTTTATTGGTGAACAGGAACAGTGCGCCACTTCCCAAGGGTAAGTCGGTGTCACTTTCGATAATTGCAGCAAGACCGTTGATGGACTTTCTAAAATCCACGAACTCCCGATACAGGTAAACATTCGGAGCGCTGAGCATTCTCTTCATGACAGCGCACCGATAAGCTCTGCCAGATAGGCCACTGGCGTGCCTTGTGGAATGCTCAGTTCAACATCATTGACGAGCAGTGTCATGTTAGCCGTTGCTATTTGAGCTTGATACTTAATTGTCTTTTCGACGACGTCAGCTCGGACAAAGCCCAGAGATACGTCAGTTTTATTGAGTTGCTGACGCTTGGCATAGAACGTTGAGGGGTTGAGCTCATTGAGCTTGCAAAATGCGAGTGTTGATAATGAACTCGATTCAGATTGCTCGATAAGCGTTTGCCATTCTTGGTTGGTGCGTCGTTTTCCCATTTTAAATCTCCTTGTGGTTGGAGACTTGATCTTATTCTGCGTGTTAGGTGATTAGAATGCGGGGTTTATGAGGCGCTTACGCTATACTTAGCCACGAATAAAAATAAAGGGGGTCAGAGTTACCTTTATAAGGGAGTTGATTGGCGTGTGGAGATTGGCTTTTTCATTCCCTGAATGGCGTGGTCGATGTTTGACTCGAGCAGGCCTAACTCTGTCCTTAAGTGGTGATACTTTAATCTATCTTGTTAGTGGCTATCAACATGTTATGTCACATATTTGTCTGTTTTTTCTCGAAAAATAATAGCTTGTCTTAGGGAGAATTCAGTGAGGTTAAATCGAAGAGACGTTAGATACTCGGTGTAGATACGCCGGTGACCTTCGGTTTCAGGGACGAAACCGCAGAGCGGCCAAGGATGGCGCACAGCGTGTCACAGGCGTATCTGCACATCCCTCGCCGGGCAGGCATTAGATAGCTATGAAGGTTCGCCCAACAAATCATCTCCCCAATAACCGTTAGGCTAGACACCAAACAAAATGCCCAGCCTTCATTGCAAGGCTACTCGTGCCCCCATGGCGCTGGCGGTAACTCAACTGGCTGAGTCAAATCAAACGTCACCTTAAAGTCACGGTTCTCCCGAGTGAGGCGGTAGATAAACTGGGTGTCGGTGATCCCCACGTGCCACACATTAGTGATCGATTGGGAGAGACCATTCTGTTTGAAGTTGTCGATAGAATAGGCATCGACAGGGAAAGATTGCAGCTCGACGCTGCCGCCATCCTGGGTATCGCCACCATACATGGTGACCTTGTCTTCGCTGCCATCTTGATGTCTGTGATCGTGCTTGAGGCGCAGCCCTGTGTCCGTCTTAGTGATCACCCAGGTGCGAGAGCGATCCTCTCCCACATGAAACGGTACCTTAAGCTCACTGTCGCTGCACTCGCGTACATGCATCACCAAGCGCTTGCCCGAGAAAGCCGAGTCGGCGCTGTTGCCCGCCGTCACCTTGCCCTCAAAGGCCTGGCCACAATGGGCGGCTATCGCATCGAAAAACTGAGTCTGCTCGGTACTAGTGGCCATTGCGGGTGCGGCTAACATTAGGGAAACGCCGGCACCTAAGGATAGGAATATTGATATGGATTTAGCCATTTTATTTTTATGCTCCTTTGGATTGAGTATCCACACTAGCATGAAGAGATAAATTAAAACTGAATAAAACAGCCCCTAAAGGGCAGGTGATTTACAGGAGACCTATTTAACGACAGGTTAAGATTGGCTTACTTTTTGTCTCCGCTTGCTCTACTGACATAATAATGGAATCCACTGACCAGCGTGCGCATACACCTCGAATATCTGGACAAGAACTACGACAACCTAAACGATGATCGCGCCGTTACTCTCGGCTTCCGCTACGACTTCAACTTAAACTGGAAAGGCTAACCTTTAGCTGAAACAGATAATAGGACTGTTCAATCGCGATTGAGTCTCAAGTCTCAACCACTCCCTGGGGCCTTCAGCCTGAAGGCCTCTTTTAACCTCTCCACCACCAAGCTTGTCAGTATCGCAGTGTCATTAAGGCAATCAACCTGGACAACTGGCTGCTCCAGGTACGGCTGGCGGGCTAATGCAATCGAGCTTTCAATCAGCTGACAATCGAGGCGTCAATCGAACCAGGCGGAGGTCTTCTCTGCCGCCTGACGCTTCACTTCATCATTCACATACATGCTGACCATGGCTAGCGCGGCAGCTAAGGCGCCGAGATCGTCGGAGAATCCCACCACTGGGGTGAGATCGGGTATGGCATCCAGCGGCATAATAAAATAAGCCAGGGCGCCAAAGATAACCGACTTGGCCCACTTGGGAGTATCGGGCCTCTGCGCCGCATAGTAGAGGCACAGGGCGTTGTCTATCACCTCACGTCCGGCCTGCTTGGCAAACTGTTTGACCTTACGCCAAAAACTCTCATCGCTGTAACCATCGACCTTGGCCGCGTCATTTGAGTCGCTCATAAGAAGCTCCTGTACAATAAAAAAGGGAGTCATTAGATACTCCCCTTTTTTCATCGTTTTGACCAGCGGTGCTTTAGCGCTGATGTTTGGGCGTAGTGCCCCAAGCATTCTTCACAGGACGCTTGCCTGGCTTACCTGTGCTAGCTTTGCCGGCTCCGCCTTTACCTGCTGCTCCCGTCGACTTACCCTGAGGCTTAGCATTAGACTTGGTCTTACCTTGGCCATTGCCCTTACGCTCATCGAACTGGTTAACGCTGAAGCGAGTCACAGCCTTTTTGCCCGCTGGTGTCTTAGCTGTCTTGGCTCGATAGCCCTGACGTTCCTGGCGCGTCTCGGCTGGCACCAGACAATTCACTCCACCGCCGATAAGATGCTCTTTACCCATCTTGATGAGCGCTTCGCGGATCATTGGCCAACCTGCGGGGTCGTGATAACGCAGTAGCGCCTTGTGCAGCTTACGCTGACGGCCGCCTTTGGGTACTTCGACCGTTTCACTGCTGTGCTTGACGTTTTTAAGCGAGTTAAGCTCGGTGTGATATATGGTGGTCGCGTTGGCCATGGGCGACGGATAGAAGTTCTGCACCTGATCCAGCTTAAACTTCTCTCCCTTAAGCCAAAGCGCCAGGTTGACCATATCCTCATCCGTGGTGCCTGGGTGAGCCGAGATGAAATATGGGATCAGATACTGCTTCTTGCCCGCCTCGGCGGAATACTTGTCAAACAGTTCCTTAAACTTGTCGTAGGTCCCCATGCCCGGCTTCATCATCTTGTTCAGCGGGCCCTCTTCGGTATGCTCGGGGGCGATCTTCAAATACCCCCCCACATGATGACTGGCCAACTCCTTCACATAACGGGGATCTTCCGTCGCTAAATCGTAACGAACACCTGAGGCGATTAGCACCTTCTTGATGCCCGGCACATCACGGGCGGCGCGATAGAGATCGATTGTCGCCTGATGGTCGGTATCTAAGTGACCACAGATTGAGGGGAACACACAGGAGAGTCGGCGACAGGTACTCTCGGCCTTCACCGAAGTACAACCCAGTCGGTACATGTTGGCCGTCGGGCCGCCAAGATCCGAGATCACCCCGGTGAAACCTGGCACCTTGTCTTGAATATCTTTGATCTCTTTGATGATCGAATCTTGCGAGCGGCTCTGAATGATGCGGCCCTCATGCTCTGTAATAGAACAGAAAGAACATCCACCGAAACAGCCGCGCATTATGTTGATCGAGGTCTTGATCATGTCATAGGCGGGGATCTTCTCCTTGCCATAGACGGGATGCGGTACACGCTTGTAGGCCAGATCGAACACGCCGTCCATCTCGTCGGTATTGAGCGGCCAGGCCGGAGGATTGACCCAGATGGCACGTTCGGCATGGGGCTGAAACAGGGCGCGGGCACAGCCCGGATTCTGCTCCTGATGTAAAATGCGCGAAGCATGGGCATAGAGATACTTGTCGGCGGCAACCTTCTCATAGCTTGGCAGCAAGACATAGGTCTTCTCCCAAGGCTTGGGACGCGGCGGCTGCACCGAAATGGCTTTCGGCGCTTCGTTATCAAACACCTTAACGTCGCTAGGCCCAGAGAGATTTTGACAACCTACATCATCGGCGCCATAAGGGTTAGGAATAGGGTCTATCTTGTGCAGTTGATCTAACTTGCGCGAGTCCATCCCCTTCCAGCCGTAGAGGGGTTCTTTGCGGATCACTGTGGTGCCGCGTACATCGTGGATCTCGCTTATGGGTTCACCGGCAGCGAGGCGATGGGACAGTTCCACCAGCGGACGCTCGGCGTTGCCGTAAACCAAAATATCGGCCTTAGCGTCTAAGATCACCGAGCGGCGCACTTTATCAGACCAGTAGTCATAGTGGGCGATGCGGCGCAGGCTAGCCTCTATGCCGCCAATCACCACAGGCACCTGTTTATAGGCTTCTTTACAGCGCTGGGTATAGACTGTTACCGCGCGGTCAGGGCGCTTACCGCCCACATTACCTGCCGTGTAAGCATCGTCATGACGCAGACGGCGCTCGGCAGTGTAACGGTTGATCATCGAGTCCATGTTACCCGCGGTCACGCCGAAGTAGAGGTTGGGCTTACCCAACTTCATGAAATCCTCTTTGCTCGACCAGTCAGGCTGAGAGATGATGCCGACTCTAAAGCCCTGGGCCTCCAGCATACGGCCGATCACCGCCATGCCGAAGCTGGGATGATCTACATAGGCGTCACCCGTGACGATAATGATGTCACAGCTATCCCAGCCTAGCTTGGCCATCTCCTTACGAGACATGGGCAAGAAGGGAGCCGGTTTTTCATTGCGGCCCAAATACTTAGGATAGGTAAAGAGTGTGGATTCAACCTGCATGTATGATACTGCCTAACTTTCAAACCAAAGAGTAAGTGTAGTCGCCATGCAGCTCGGCGTAACGACCACTAAAAAGGAGGCGGAGTATAACAGTGAAACCTACTTAAGTGTGAACAAAAAAGCAGCAATAACGGCGATTTTCTAGGCGAACATAAAATAAAACAGATTCACCAACGCCAAAGCAAGGATCACTATCCAACTCAAGAGTACGCCCCAGAAACGACCAAAGTGATAGCCGCCGCGCCCCTGTGTCAGGCCAATGGCATGTAGGATACGCGCCACCAGCCATATTGTGCCCGCCCCGTGCAGATAGACGGCTGCCAGGCCGTTAAGTTCGGCCACCAGCAGTAACAAGAGCGCCATTGGGGCATTCTCGATAAGGTTGGCGTGTACTCGGTTGGCTAAGCGCAGTTCATCACTGCCACCTGAGCCCAGACCTATCTTGAGTCCGCGCCTTAGGCGCACCACCCGATAGGTGAAAAACACCGCCATGATAGCAGTGAGAGCAATATAAAATCCCGAAACGCTTACCGACATATGATTATCCTTTAATATTTGACCATACAACCCGCATGGCAACTTCCCACGCAAAACTCACTTAACCTAGCACAAAGCTTTCACCGCTGACCAATCAAAAAGCCATGAGGAGAACGATGAAAAACACCGCAGAATCTTGACCTTGACACAATTTGTACCGTTAAAAAATTTCCCAAGCTATTAACCTTTTTGGTACAAGATAGGTTAAGATGCGCTCGCTTAAGCATCACCCCCAGTTTTCATCATCATGGACTGTACAATTGGACAACGCAGAGTTTCTTGAAAAACGCAGATTTATCATAAAATTAGGTAAAGCACTGCACAAGTTTGGTACCCCTGCCTACCGCTTAGAGGCTCATCTGCAATCGATATCTAAAGTCTTAGGTATCGAGGGCTACTTTCTGATCTCCCCCACTTCCATGACCTTTGTGTTGCAGCATGATACGGATCAGGAATACAACCATATGGCCCGTGTCAGACCGGGCGAACTGGATCTGGGCTCACTGGCACGCACAGATGAACTCGTGGAAGAGGTGCTCTCGGGCAAGCGCACCCTGACCGAGGCGCTCGAGCGCCTCGAAGAGATTGCCAATAAACCTAATCCCTATGGCCCGCTACTTACCCTGCTGGCCTTTGGCAGTTCGGCTGGCGCCTTCGCCATGCTAATGGGCACCAGCTGGAACGATGTCTTCTGGTCAGCGATTCTCGGCTTCATGGTCTATGGGCTGGTGTACCGCGCCGAACGCTCAAAGCGTATGGCGGAAACCCTGGAGCCACTCGCGGCTATCCTATGTGCTATCGCAGCCTGCGGCATCGCCTATTTCGATCCATATATTAATATCCCAGTGGTGATCCTCTCGGGCATTATCGTCTTTATTCCTGGACTGGCACTTACCTTAGGGCTGGCAGAGCTGGCTGCACGGGATCTGATCTCGGGCACCGCCCGTATCATGGACGCCTCCATGTTGCTGTTTAAGCTCTATTTTGGAGCCATATTCGGCATGGTGATCGGCAACGCTATCTTTGGTGAGGCGATCTACTTTGAACCTGAGCCCCTGCCTCGCTGGGCCATCTGGTCGGCCGTGCCCATACTCTCAACCGCGCTGGTGATCATCTTTAAAGCCAGATTGAAAGACTCACCTTGGGGGATCTTTGCCGGCATCGTCGCATTTTTCTCAGCCATGCTCGCGGGAATTTATCTTGGCGAATCTATCGGCATCTTCTTCGGCGCCTTGGCGGTGGGGATTTACTCAAACCTCTATGCCCGTTGGATGAAGGCACCTGCGTCGATAGCCTTGCTCCAGGGGATAGTGATCTTGGTGCCCGGCAGTAAGACTTATATTGGCCTGAATACCCTGATCTTAGGTGAGACCATGTTGAATCAATCCCATATTGGCAGCCAGATCTTTCTGATCTTCATGTCATTGATCGCCGGGCTGATCTTTGCCAACGTGGCCGTACCGCCGCGACGCACCCTCTAAAAACATCACCCCGAGTTCTGATGCGGCCAATAGGGCTACATCAGAAATTGCTCAAGTAAAATCATCACCTTATTCTTGCCCGCACCTTGACTATTTGTCATTACAGGTGTGTTATTAAATTGTGTCTAGAATTTAATCTCTGCGTCCTTCTTAAAGATAACAAGCCAAGATAAGGATGATCATAATGCGAACAGGTGCGCGCCTCCTTCCTCTGCTCTGCTGCCTATGGGCCAGCGGTCTGATGGCGGCCGACAATCAGGAAATGACGCAAGCACCAACAGAGAATGAAACAGCATCATCCGAGCAAAAGCGCCCAATCAAAAAAATAGTAGTCGTGAGTAACGCCATCTTCGATGAATCAGATCCCGATGCCTTCTTTATTCATCGCTGGGCTAATTATCTGCACATTAATACCCTAGAATCGACAATACTCAACAAACTCAGCTTTGATGATACTGAAAAGGTTTCCCAAAAGGATCTGGATGAAGCGCAACGTATTCTGCGTTATGAGTCCTACATTCGCGATGCCAAAATTAGTTTCGCCCAGCGCGACCCTGATGCCACACAAGAAGAGATCGGCGAAGGTGAAACCGTATTGGTTGAGACCTGGGACAATTGGTCACTGCTTCCCACCTTTAGTGCCAGCCACAGTGGCGGCGAAAATAAGTTTTCCGTAGGGATCAAAGAAGACAACCTGCTGGGTCTAGGGGTGCGTACGCGCCTGAAATACACTTCCGATATCGATCGCACCGGCTATCAACTCGCCTTTCGCGTCCCTAGCGACTGGTTGGTGAAACACTCCACCTTCAGTGCCAACTTTTATGACAACAGTGATGGCCAGGCTACTATTTTAAATTTCACTAAGCCCTTCTACCGCCTTGATAGCAAAAATATGTATTCGGCGCACTTTATAGACGATCTACGCACAGATACCATAAGACAGAACGGCTTCGACATTAATGAATTTGAACATCAGGTCGAATACCTCAACGCCCAATATGGCTGGCGACTAAATAAGAAAGATAATTGGCGCTCACGCATCATAGTGGGAGTGACCCAAGATAAACACAGCTTCGACAATATCCCCTTGTACCCCAACAGTGAACTGCCACAAGACAGAGACTTCCTATACCCCTGGGTTGCCTATCAATTTATTGAAGATGACTATAGGGTGCTGAACAATATCTACCTGATTAACTACAACGAAGACATAAACTTAGGCTGGCAACACTATCTAAAATTCGGCATAGAGACTCAAGATACGGATAGCCATTCGTCACCGGGTTATCATTTCAACTGGTACTCCTCTCGGGGGTATAAAAGCGATGAGCAGTTAATCCTGCTGCGCATGGACGGCGAAGGAGTGTTAGCGACCAGTCAGCCCGACTATTTTAAGGTCAGCGCCACAGCCGAATATTTTTACAAGTTCAACCCCAAGTGGACCGCTTACTCCAAAATGCGGCTAAGTACATCTAAAAATAACTATCTAGACGCGCCGTTCGCCTTAGGGGATAACACTGGCGTACGAGGCTATCCCAACGACTACCAATATGGCGATAATCAATGGCTGATCAGCGCCGAAATCAGAAACTACCCCAACATCAACCTGTATCAATTGGCTGAGCTAGGCTGGGCCCTGTTTACCGATGTGGGTCAGGCAAGTGGCGGCCCTGATCATGACAATGAAGTATCGGGTCCTATCGGCAGCGTTGGCATCGGCGCCCGTATCTACTCCTCACGTTCCAGTTATGGCAGCGTCGCCCACATAGATCTCACTCTACCTTTTACCAGCGGCGCCGAGGTCAACAGATGGGAGTGGCGTTTACAGGTCAGAAGCCATTTCTAAGCCAAACAAGCATATCTCGGCCATGTGACTAAACTGATAACTAGCGTGACAACAAAGGTAGACCTCTCACCATGATCCCACCGGGAATAAAAATGCTATTTGTGATCATGCTGTTGCAGCTACCTTTTCACTCATGGAGTAACAGCAGCAATCTAAATATCGTCTACCATGACTTTGCCCCCTTTAGCTATCAAGACAATCAAGGTCAGGCACAAGGAATATTAGTCGAGCTTACCCAGGCGGTCTGTCAGCAATGGCCGGGGCAATGTGATATCGCAATTCGCCCCTATCGCCGGGCGATTCACCTGTTTGCCAGCGGCGAGGCTAAAGGGATCTTCCTCGGCTGGAATCGGGAGCGTGCCGAGACCATGTGGTTCTCCCTGCCTCTGGTGCAAACTGAATATGGCTTCTACACATTAAAGGACTTCCCGCTCACCCAACTGAGTCAGCTGGCTGGCAAGATAATCGGCGTCTATGGTCCCTCCAACACTTATAGCTCACTCATGCTGCAACAAGACAAGATCAAACGCCTGTCGCTGCCGCCCCTACTCACCGACATCTATCCCCAAGGAGACGACCTGCCGATGCGCATGCTCCAAAAACGTCGATTTGACGCCTACTATGTCAACAAGGATGTGGGCCGTTTCTACGCCAGGCAGATAGGCTTAAGCGAATTGCATTATCTCAGCGCCGACAGGGAAATATTATACTGCGTCGCCTTCAACAAGGCCGTCACCAACAGCGAAACGGTACGCCAGTTTAATCATCTGTTTGTTAAACTCTTGCAGCAGGGACGCCTGGATAAGATCTACCAGAAATATGAGATGCAACCGATACGGCTGCCAGAAGAGGACTTAGCCGCCAAGAGCATGCCCTATTGAGACATGACGACACGATAGGCCATAAACAAAAAGCCCGCCAACCAAATAGGCTAGCGGGCTTTCATAAAGAGGTTGAGTTGGCCGATAAGCCGGGTCCTGTCGTGGACAGTTATTCATCTAGGCCTGCAATCGCTCACAGGCTCAAGCGACCTACCCGGTTCCAACGCGAGCCACGCCATACGGAACCCTATTTGGTCTTGCTTCGGGTAGAGTTTACCTTGCTACGGACTGTTACCAGCCGCACGGTGCGCTCTTACCGCACCCTTTCACCCTTACCAATCCGAAGATTGGCGGTCTCCTCTCTGCTGCACTTGTCGTCGGTTCACACCGCCCAGGCGTTACCTGGTACCCTGCTCTATGAAGCCCGGACTTTCCTCCCCGTTCTTGCGAACGCAGCAACTGTCTGGCCAACTCGGCGCGGATTATAGCCTAATGCAGTGCGGCGCACCACCTTATATTGCCGCAAGCCAAGCGGCGACCAAGATAGCTAAGGATTAGAGATCCAGCTCAAGACCTAACTTATACAGGGCATTCTTCTTTAATCCATGGATCTGCGCCGCAAGTGCCGATGCCTTCTTAAGCGGCAGCTCCTGACTCAAGAGCTTAAGTGTCTCAAGAGCTTGGGCAGGCACGCCAGCATCCTCATCGGTTCGGTAGCCATGACACATGAGTACAATTTCGCCTTTTTGCTGATTGGCATCGGCAATCACTGTCGCCAGCACTTCGGCTGCGGGGCCAGAGAGGAAGGTCTCGAAAGTCTTGGTGACTTCTCGGGCCATCACTACCTGACGATCTTCACCCAGCGTCGCGACGATAGAGGTCAAGCTGTGGACTATGCGATGCGGCGACTCGTAGAAAATCAACGTGCGGGGATCTTCTTTTAGCTCGGTCAATTTATCGATGCGTCCCTTCTCTTTAGCGGGCAGAAAGCCTTCAAAAGAGAAACGGTCTGAGGGCAAACCCGAGGCGCTCAGCGCGGTTATAGCCGCGCAGGGACCCGGCAAGGGAACGACGTTAAAACCCGCCTCTCGTACCTGAGACACCAGATGATAACCTGGGTCGGAGATCAGCGGCGTACCCGCATCTGAGATCAAGGCGACCGATTCACCATTAGCCAGCTTTTGAATGATCCCCTGAGCCCTATCGCGCTCGTTATGATCATGCAGCGCCGTTTTACGAGTCTCGATCCCGAAATGGCTCAATAACTTACCGCTATGACGTGTGTCCTCGCAGGCGATAAGGGAAACCTGTTTTAAAACCTCTAAGGCGCGGCTGCTGATGTCTCCAAGATTACCAATTGGAGTAGGAACTATGTAAAATGCGACCGACAGGTCCATATCTACCTCTGTAATGATTGTCACAAGACTTTCGTCAGGCGTAAGAGAAGGTTAAACTACAGCCAGCATCTTACCAGAGTGAAGTCCTGTGTTAAAAAGACTGAATACAACTAAATTTATCTCCGCCGCTGTGTTGGCCACTGTATTATTCGGTTGTGCCACATCACCAGCGCCCGAAAAAGCACCCAGCACCCAAGTCTCTTTGGTGAATGTCACCCTAAGCCCGGCGCAATACCTGAGCGATGCCAGCCAGGCCTCGACACCTGAACAGAAAAACCGTTTGATGCTGCTGGCGGCTCACGCCTTTATTAATCAGGGTGATACAAGCAATGCAAGCAAAACGCTGACCGCCATTAAGCCGAATCTGGGTAACAAGCCCGAGATATTGGCCGAACACAAATACTTAACCGCCAGAGTGCTGGAGTTAACCTCCACCTATGATGATGCCCTGGCACAACTCGATTACCCGAGCCAGTGGCGACTCGCTAACTGGCAGATGGTCTCTTACCATCAACTAAAAGCGCGCCTCTATCAATATACCAAGCAACCGATAGAGCAAGCGAAAGAGCTCAGCCTGCTGAGCGCTTATCTGCCGAGTGCCGAGGCAAATCAGGTCAACGATGACATTTGGCGCATTTTGCAGCCCCTGCATGAACAGACACTACTGGCCTTCAGCCAAGATAACAGCAACCCAGTGTTTACCGGGTGGTTGCAGCTGGCCTATATCGCTAAACATTATGCCATAGATCCCCAGCTATTAGTGCAGCAATTGGGTAACTGGCAACAGGATAACCCTGGTCACCCTGGTGCCAAGAAGCTACCGACGGATCTGGAGCGCGCGTTAAATACCAAGCCATACAAACCTAAGAATATTGCTGTGCTGCTGCCACTTACCGGGCCAAGGGCAGCCATTGCCGATACTGTCAAGCAGGGGATCATCTCTAGCTATCTGACCAATCCAGACGATACAGTATCGGTCAACTTTTTCGATTCAGCCCAGGGCGCAGAAGTCGCTCAGCAGCAAGCGATAGCCGCCGGCGCCGACTTCATCATAGGCCCCTTACTGCAATCTGAGGTCGAAACGCTATTAAAAGCTGAGGCAGCCGCGAGCCAGTCGGCCGATGGGGCCGCGCAGCCAACGCTACAACAGGTTAAGGTGCCACAGCTGTTTCTCAATCATGTGGACGATGTTGTCGCCACCAATGACCAGTTCTTCTTTGCGCTCTCTCCTACAGATGAAGCCCTAGATGCCGCGCAGAAACTCTATAATGACGGTGTCGAAAAGCCACTGCTGCTTGCCAGCAACGACAGCGTTGGTCGTCGTATGGCCGAGGCCTTCAACACTAAGTGGCAGGCACTCACTCAGGAAGAGGCCGAGATTCACTATTACGATCGCGGCGATCAGATGAAGGTGACGGTGCAGAAGTCGCTGGGCGTTATCGACAGTAAAGAGCGAATCGCCCGTATCAAGGCTCTGCTGGGCAATAAGATAGAGGCCGACTTTAGATCTCGCCGTGATATCGATGCCATCTATATGATCGCCAGCAGCCAGGATTTGCAGCTACTCAAGCCTTTTATCGACGTGAACTTCAGTGTATTTGCCGAGCCAGTACCGCTGTACACCACCAGCCGCAGCCGTTTAGAGAGCCAATCGCGCGCCGCTGCTCAGGAGCTGAACAACCTGACCATCAGTGATATTCCCTGGCTTATCGAGACTAACGCCGAAACTGCCGAGGTCGCTAGTCTCTGGCCAAGCTGGGGCAATAGCCAGAAGCGCCTCTATGTGATGGGATTCGATGCCCTGCAACTGGTGAGTAAGCTGGCGCAGATGCGTGCCCTACCGGGTTATCAGTATTCGGGTCGCAGCGGCCTGCTTTCTGTCCTGCCCGATGGTACGATCAACCGTCAGCTGAGCTGGGGCCGTTACCAAAGAGGCAATTTGAAGCCCCTATGACGGATGCAGAGCACCTCACCAGAGGCCAGCAGGCAGAAGACAACGCCCTGGCCTATTTGGAACAACAGGGGCTCACGCTGGTCGAACGTAACGTACGCTACTCATTTGGTGAAATAGACCTCATAATGCGCGAAGGTCAAAAATGGATTTTTATTGAGGTAAAATACCGCCAATCGAAACAATTTGGCGGAGCAATACAGGCCGTCAGCCGAGGCAAAATAGCCAGGCTTAACCGCGCGGCGAGCCATTATATGCAACTCAAACAGATAGATGCCCAGTGCCGCTTCGATCTCGTGGCCATAGATGGCAATGACATTCAGTGGATCACCAATGCATTTTAGTGATCGATAGCCGCCACAACGCAAGTAAAGGCTTGTTAAACAGATTTATTTTTGAAGGATAACTCCATGTTAGAACGTATTAAAGATAGCTTTACCCATTCTATCCAAACCAAGATCGATGCAGCAGAAGCCCTGCCTGAATCAATCGAAAAAGCAGCCGAGATGATGGTGCAATGCCTACTGGGCGGCAACAAGATCTTGGCCTGTGGTAATGGTGGTAGTGCTGGCGATGCACAACACTTTTCGGCCGAGCTGCTTAACCGCTATGAGATAGAGCGCCCGCCACTGCCGGCTATCGCACTAACAACGGACACTTCGACCATCACCGCTATTGGTAACGACTATAGCTACGACGAGATCTTCTCTAAGCAGATTTTAGCCCTGGGACAACCTGGCGATATTCTGCTGGCGATATCCACCAGTGGTAACTCTGGTAACGTTATCAAAGCGATGGAAGCGGCGCTGAGCCGTGATATGACCATAGTTGCCCTCACGGGTAAAGACGGTGGCGCCATGGCCGGTTTGATGGGCGTGAACGATGTCGAGGTACGCGTGCCTTCAAACGTTACAGCGCGTATTCAGGAAGTGCATCTCTTAGTGATCCACTGCCTATGCGACAACATCGACCGTACTCTATTCCCACAGGACGATCAGGCATGAGAGCTCTGCTCCCAACCCTAGCTGTTCTCTTGATGTTACAAGGCTGCGCCGGGGCCATTATGGTCGGCGCAGTGGGCGGGGCCATGATGGTCAATGATGAACGCAGCTTCTCGACTCAGCTGGACGACACCAACGCCGACTTTAAAATCGCCAGTGCCTTGGCGGCCCATGAAGATATTAAGAATCAAACTAATATCACTGGGGTCGCGATGAATGGCAATGTGCTAATGATAGGCCAGGCCCCCAGCTCCATGCTGCGGGACAAGGCGGTCAACACTGTTCAGAAACTGAATCTGGGCGGCAAGATCCACAATCAGATCCGCATCGGCAATCCAACCTCCTTCACCACTCGAAGCAACGATACCTGGATCACTACCAAGGTGAAGACACGGATGCTCAACGACAAAGAGTTAGATGTTACTCGCATTAAGGTGATCACCGAAAACGGCGAGGTCTTCCTCTTGGGAGTCGTTAGCCGAGATCAGGCCGCTCTAGCGGTAGATATCGCCCGCAACACGGCCGGGGTGCGAAAAGTGATTAAGGTCTTTGATACACCTAGCAGTTAACCTGCTAGGTCTGCTCGCGCACCACTTCAAGCCCTCTGAATTTTCGCCACCTTCTACTCAGACTCGGCAATATTAAGGTAGGCAGTACGATCAGGCCGGCACCTAGCCAGCCCATGGGATCTAGCCACTCATCAAACCATAGCCAACCAAACAAGACACAGAACAGCAGACCACTGTATTCGGCAACCGCGATCTGACCTGCCTGAGCCTTACGATAGGCCAATACGCTAAAGAGTTGATAAGCCAATAAAAAACTGTTGCTTAGCAGAGCAATTCCTAACACTGACCAACTAAATCCCACAAATCCCTGCCAAGCAACAAACAAGAGCACCAAAGGCAAACTCAAGAGGTTATAGCAGATCACTGTGACGCTGGCTGCTTCGCTGCTGGGCAGCCACCTTAGCATTAACTGGTTAGCGGCAAAGACAATGGCCGACACCAAAACGGCCAGCGCCGCCAGATTCATCTCGCTCGGGCGCAAGATAACCAGAATACCGATGAAGCCCAACACAGTGGCTAAGATCTGATGACCACTGTGCCGCTCTTTCAGGAACAACATGCCCATGACGATGATCATTAAGGGCGCCGAATAAAACAGCGAGCTAACGGTCGCCAACGGCAAAGAGAGCAGTCCGAGGATCAACAGCAGTCCACCAACGGCGCCGCTATTGGCCCGGATCATATGCAGTTTCAAAAAAGCCGTTCTCGGCCGCCCGGCATAAAACCATAGCGGCAGCATCATCAAGATTGCCGTCACTTGACGCAGCAAGAGAAACATCGCCGCATCACTCTGGGCTGGCAGCCACTTGATCGACACATCATAAAGAGCAGTGAATACATTACCTAGCAACAAGAGCCCTAGGCCCAACATCAAATTGCGCTGCATTGCAGGCTCCATCATCAAGACTTATCTGGCAGCATGATAACGAGCAAGATACTGTAGCTGAAATGATGATTTCTTATCTTAGATGAATTAAATTCATACTTAGAGAGAACCAATAGAGACCTTAAATGAGAAAGATCCCACCACTGAGAGCGCTGCAGGTGTTCGAGGCCGCGGCGCGCCTACAGCACTTTTCCCGTGCCGCGCAGGAGCTGTGTATTACCCAGAGCGCGGTGTCTCATCAAGTTCGTCTGTTAGAAGAACACTTTTCATTGTCTCTGTTTAAACGCGAGGGGCGTAGTTTACGACTCACCGACAAGGGTGAGCAGCTCTACCAGGAAACCGCGCGAATTTTTAACGAATTGGCAGAGCTGAATCAAACCCTGCTGGGTGAGAAACCCGAGGCGCTGCGGCTGGCGGTCTACAGCTCTTTCGCGGTGAAGTGGTTGATCCCCAGACTCAGTGAGTTTCGCCGTCTATATCCGGGCATTCAGGTGCGCCTGGATATGATCACCGAAGACCCTGTCTTGTCCCACAGCAGTGCCGATATGTTTATCACGGGCCAGCAAGATCAGAAGGGCTACTGGCAGCAACTACTGCACGCCGAGCGCTTGATCCCTGTCTGCAGTCCTGAATTGATCGGCAGCGGTGACAAGCTGGATCTCGACTGGTTAATGAAACAGCAGTTGCTGACTGTCGACGAGGGGCCACTTGGCTTGGATTGGCAGCGTTGGTTTGAACATAACCAACTCGCAGATCCTGAGGAGAGCCAACAACAACTCTTTAGTCATGTGCTAATGGCAATTGAGGCGGCTATCGCTGGTCAAGGGGTAGCCTTGGCGTCTGACTTCATGGTGCTGGATGATATCGCCAAACAGCGCCTGGTAGCCCTGCCCTTTGCCAGCATAGATACCGGCTTTGAGTTCAATTTTCTCTGTAAACAGCGGCGTCTACAGGAACCCGCCATCGCAGCCTTTGTGAACTGGCTAACCCAGCAGCACGAATAAATACTTCGCCACGGATATCTGGTAAGCATAAAAAAAGCCGGCTAATGCCGGCTTTTCAATCTGCTCGATTAGAGCAGGAGACCTATCTTTTCGTAGACCTTCTTCAGGGTGACTTCGGCGCGGGCCTGGGCCTTCTCGGCGCCTTCATGCATCACCTGATTAAGGAAGCTCTGATCGGCTCTGTATTCCTTGAAACGCTCTTGCAGCGGCTCAAGCATACCCACTACAGCCTCACCGGCAGCGACCTTTAGATGACCGTACATCTTACCTTCGAACTCAGCCTCCAAGCTTGCAATGCTCTGACCGGTGACGCCCGACATCAGGCTCAACAGGTTAGATACACCAGGCTTGTTCTCGACATCGAAACGCACCACAGGCGGCTCGTCGCTATCTGTCATCGCCTTCTTCAGCTTCTTCATCACCGCCTTTGGATCTTCCAGCAGGCCAATCACATTGTTACGGTTGTCGTCTGACTTAGACATCTTCTTCAACGGATCCTGCAGCGACATTACCTTGGCACCCAGCTCAGGAATAAATGGCTCAGGAATGGTAAAGGTTTCGCCATAGGCATTATTGAAGCGAGTCGCAATATCACGCGTCAGTTCAAGGTGTTGCTTCTGATCTTGACCCACAGGGATCTCATTAGCCTGGTACAGCAGGATATCCGCCGCCATCAATACCGGATAGCCAAACAGGCCGACGTTGATATTGTTAGCATGCTTTTGTGACTTATCCTTAAACTGGGTCATGCGGCTTAGCTCACCCATCTGGGTATAGCAGTTCAGCGCCCAGCCCAGCTGAGTGTGCTGAGGCACCTGAGACTGGATAAACACAGTGCTCTTCTTAGGATCGACACCACAGGCCAGGTATAAGGCCAGAGTATCCAAGCAGGCATCACGTAGTTTCTGCGGATCTTGACGTACAGTAATGGCATGCAGATCGACCACACAATATAGGCAATCATGACTATCTTGCATCGCAACCCACTGACGTAGTGCACCCATGTAATTACCAATGGTCAATTCACCTGACGGTTGGGCACCGCTAAGCACAATAGGTTTAGTCATAATGTTTTATTGCTCCAATACAATTTGGCTGTCTGTTATCTGCGCCAATACTTCTTTAAATGTGTCACATACGGCGGTTGGGCCGCTGAGCCCAATATCTTCACCGTAGTTGTACCCATAGGTCAAGCCGATCGAGGAAATACCCGCCGCTTTCGCCGCTAAAATATCGTTTCGAGAGTCGCCCACCATTAAAAGCTGCTCATCGTTGAGCTGCCATTGCTGCTTAAGATGATTAAGGGGGAGTGGATCTGGCTTCATCTTGGCTAACGAGTCGCCGCCCAATACCTCATGAAACAGGTGGTCTATACCAAATGCTGCTAACAGAGGCACGGTGAAACGATACGGTTTATTGGTCACAACCGCCAGTTGGTATCCCTGCTCGGCCAACTGCTCCAGTACCGGCTTCACGCCATCATAGAGTCTGCTATGCTGTTGCAAGTTAGCTTCGTAATGCTTGCTAAACAATGGCATTGCATCGTCGATATCTGCCTGAGTCACTGGCTCGCCGCGGGCGAAGGTCAGTGCACGTTCGACCAGTTTGGCTGCGCCGTTACCGACCCAACTGCGCACCTGTTGTTCATTGCACAGGGTCAAGTTTAATTCGGCCAACATGTCTTGAGTGGCGGCCGCCAGATCGGGGACGCTGTCGATTAGCGTGCCATCAAGATCGAAGGCGATAGCCTTAATAGATTGCGCTTTCATACTTAGGCATCAACCTTAGCCAGTTCACTGCGCATCTCATCGATCACCGCTTTATAATCCGGCTTATTGAAAATCGCTGATCCGGCTACGAACATGTCGGCACCCGCCGCCGCGATTTCGGCAATGTTATCAACCTTAACACCACCGTCTACTTCTAGGCGGATATCGAAACCACTGGCATCGATACGCTCGCGCACCTGACGTAACTTATCCAGGGTCGATGGGATAAAGGATTGGCCACCAAAACCAGGGTTGACCGACATCAGCAGAATCACGTCCAGCTTATCCATCACATGATCCAGATAGTGCAGTGACGTTGCAGGATTAAACACCAAGCCCGCCTTACAACCTGCTTCTTTGATTAGCTGTAGGGTACGGTCGATATGCTCTGACGCTTCTGGATGAAAGGTGATGATAGATGCACCGGCATCCACAAAATCAGGAATGATGCGATCAACAGGCTTCACCATCAGATGCACGTCGATCTCGGCGGTAACGCCATAGTCTCGCAGCGCCTTACACACCATAGGACCTATGGTCAGGTTAGGTACATAATGATTATCCATCACATCGAAGTGAACCACATCGGCACCGGCGTTAAGCACGGCTTCAACATCTTCCCCAAGACGGGCGAAATCTGCAGATAAGATAGATGGAGCAATAAGAAATGGGCGCATGATAAACTCGCTAAGCTGAATAAGAATTACGCTATTCTACCTTATAGCCTGACCCTGCCTCTATAGCCGATACAGGATTAAACGTGTTCTGGCTCAGAATTGAGTAATTTTCACTGCCTTGCTGAATGGGCACCTAAAAATTATGTTCAAAATATAAACGCCTTTGCTATAATGCGCTGATTAGGGGTTTTCATGTTCACAGGATGTAGAGATGAGAGATAAGGCCAAACCTTCAGCCAAGATGAAATCGGCAACCGTGTTTACGGTGACTGCCGCCGTAGTCGGCTTTACTGCAATAGGGGGGCAAAGTCTCACAAATAACTCGTCTGCAACCGCCTGTGTATGCGATGGAAGCGCCAGCTATAACACCTCCCTTCCCGCAAGCCATCCTAACAACCGCTGTGCCCAGCAGGCTGAAAATGTCAGTTGGGGAAATTGGCTAACAGGTAAGAGCCGCTCTAGTCAGCTTCACTTTGTGGATCTGCTAGAACTTCTCCATGGGCACCAAGATAGCCCTATGGATGATGTCACTCCCACCAGCAATCAACACCTCTAGGCAGGCTTTTGCTGCAACTCTTTCTGAGCACCTTAGCCGCCTTTTTTGGTGTGCAAACCGAGCAAAATCGCGCCCGCGACTTTCAGTCTCGCTCACCGGTTCCCTTTATTATCATGGGAATACTCTTGGCTATCGCCTTGGTCGCTTCGCTGATTTTTGTCGTAAAACTGGTACTGGCCTAGTACAAAAACTCAGTTAACTGGGTCTCTAAAGACTTAATTAATCACTTAGCTAAGGGCTTAATTAATCACTTAGCTAAAGACTTAGTTAACCGCTTAGCTAAGGCTTAGTCATTTTCGCTGTGGTATCTGTCATCGTACAGGGCCATCAACTCATCAACCTTCTTACGGCCATTGCCATTCTGACTGATGTTGCGCTGCACCTGAATTTTATCGAAACGTGCCCCGTGATAAAGCTCGCGGGTCAAGGGAATATCATGATTGCTGATAAGCACCGGGATCCCTCTGTCTATCGCCGTGTGACGCGCCTTACGTGCCAGCAGCGCTTGATCATCCAGACTAAAGCCAGCACCTACATAGGTGGTAAAACTGGCAGTGGTGGACAGTGGCGCATATGGCGGATCGCAATAGACCACATCGCCCGCCTCTGTCATATCAAAGGCCTGCTCATAGCCGATACATCTAAATTCAGCGGCCTGGGCTTTCTCGGCAAACGCCTTAATCTCCTCTTCAGGAAAATAGGGCTTCTTGTAAGATCCAAAAGGCACATTGAAGCCGCCCTTAGAGTTGTAGCGACATAGGCCATTGAATCCATGACGATTCATATAGAGAAAGTAAACTGAGCGTAGGAAGGGATCGCTAGTCTGATTGAATTCACTGCGCACCAGGTAATAGGCTTCTTTATCGTTTTTAGCGTCGATAAACATCGCCTTCGCCGCTCGGATATATTTCTCAGGCGTGGTCTGCACTATCTGATAGAGGTTGATCAAATCCTGATTAATGTCGCACAACAGATAACGCTTATACTGCGTATTGAGAAATACCGAACCGGCGCCAACAAAGGGTTCAACCAATCTGTCGCCTTCAGGAAGGTGCTGGGTGAGCGCATCAACCAGTTTAAATTTTCCGCCAGCCCATTTTAAGAAGGCTCTCTGTTTTTTAATCATCTAAATCGATTGAATGCACAATGAAAACAAGTTGCCGATTGTACTCTGTTTATTAATGAATTTCACTGCTCGCAGACCCTTGTTGCAACTGATAGCCAGATAAATCTGCCCAGGCTCTCACCCAAGGTGAAGGCAATTGCGCTTGCTGGGAAAGGTTCAGCGCCGCCTGTTTACCCTGCTCCCTATCCGCATATTGTCCATAGAGCAAAACCCAATATGCCTTATAGCGAGCAATCTGCACCTGATTGGCATCGGGCAACTTAGCGATAGTCTGTTTAAGAGAGGCGATGTTTTTCACCGTGGCTAACTGCAAGGTAAACCCCTGAGGATGCTCGGCCTCTGGCGATGACAGGGCTGACTTTAACGCTTCTTGGGGCTCAGCCGGCGGCGTAACGGCAAATGTTTCGACAAGCTCATTGACCCGGCTCTCACTCTGTTCGTTAAACGCCACGGCTTGCTCTGTAGCTGGCTCCACCACTTGATCCACTAACTCTTCAGCAGAGATAACCTCCTCCGAGGGCGGCTCAGGGATCTCGCTTACCGTCTTGGACTCCTGCTGCAAAGCGGTATCAGTTTCTATCGGCTCAGCCGTTTCAACCGATTCAATCAGACTCTTGGTGGCGAAATAGTCACTCAGTAGATGCTTGCCATAAGCCTGGTTAAACTCGCTGGCGCGCACCGCCGATACAGTCTGTTGTGAGGGGATAATGCTGGCCTCATCAGATTCGGCGAACATCCAATAACTCCCCAGCAACAACAGTGTGAAACAAACACAAATAAGGACATTTCGTTGCCAGGAACGCTGGGAAGTTTCATGGGGATCGCCATGTAATGCCAAGTAAAGCAGGCTAACAACCTCTGCCGGCATGCCTTGTTGCTTCAATAATTGCTCTTTCACTATCTCTCTAGGGGTGAAAGGCGTTTCTTCACTACGATGCAACAAGCTGTAATAGAGGCCTTCGCGCTCAGCCTCAGTTAGCGGTGCTATAGCCATAGGGAGTAGCAAAGGTCGCTGCGAGTCAGGTAGCTGCGCCAAGATCTGATTAAAATATTCCACCGGGGTAGTGAGCGTTAATGAAAGCTGTTTGCCGGGTAAGGTTAATTGGCTCAGCACTATGCACTCGGCCCATAGCTCCAGCGGAAGGTAATGGGCATCGTCGAGCACGATATGACTGTGCGATGGTAAGGCGTCAACCAGACGTAATAAGGTTTCAGGAAGCGGCACCTCATCGTCAAACAGAGGCTCTGTGAGTAACTGCACTAAGATCTTACGGCGGATCTCGACGCTATCCACATGTTGCGGACAGACCACTAACGCCGAACTCACTTCGTCCAGCGCATCCACCAGTGCAGTTGTCAGCGTCGTCTTGCCCGAGCCAGCATCACCGGTTAACACCGTCAGCTGTTGCCCATACAAAACTACATGCTGCAATCGATGCAGCAAGGATTCCTGACTAGGTAAAAGGATAGCTGTTTGAAAAGTCACTTAATCACCACACAAACTAGGCGCGGCTAATGACCTCTTGTAGAAGGGACTCGGAAACATCGCCATACACTTCTGCCTGGCCTATCGCCTTTGGCAGTACGAGTCTGAGTTTGCCCTGCAGTACTTTTTTGTCACGCCGCATATGCTTCATGAACTGATCAAAGTTCATCGTCTCTGGAGCTTGAGTAGGAAGATCAAATGCCTCGAATATCTGCGTAATTCGACAAACAATTGACTCATCCACCAATCCCATCTTAGATGCAGTTTGTGCAGCAAGTACTGTGCCAGCGGCTACGGCTTCTCCATGTAACCAGACACCGTACCCCATCTCAGCTTCGATAGCGTGGCCAAAGGTGTGCCCCAGATTCAACAAGGCGCGCACCCCCAGCTCAGTTTCATCCTGAGCGACGACATCGGCTTTGATTTGACAGCATTGAGCGATCGCGTAGGTCAGAGCCTGCTCGTCTAATGCTTTTAGCGCCTGCACATTCTGTTCTAACCAAGTAAAAAACTCACCGTCCCAGATAATGCCGTACTTAATCACCTCTGCCATACCGGCGGCAAATTCTCTAGCGGGTAGGGTATGGAGACAGGCGGTATCTATAGCAACCATCTTGGGCTGATAAAAGGCGCCTATCATGTTCTTGCCCATAGGGTGATTGACGGCCGTCTTGCCACCGACTGAAGAGTCCACCTGTGACAGCAAGGTAGTAGGGATCTGGATAAAATCGACACCCCGCTGATAACAGGCCGCCGCGAAACCAGTCATATCACCAATTACGCCACCACCTAAAGCTATCAATACAGAGTCACGCCCCATGTTCTGCGCTAGCAGTGAGGTAAAAATCGCATCCATCTGCGACAGTGTCTTGTATTGTTCGCCATCGGGCAGGATGACAGGATCAGCACATTGGAAGGAAGCTAATAGCGCCTGTACCTTGTTTAGGTACAGAGGCGCTATTGTGTCATTAGTTACGATAAGAATTTTTTTGCCTTGAAGATAGCTAGCAAAATGTTCGCTATTTTCAAGGAGATTCTGGCCAATTAAGATAGGGTAACTGCGTACACCAAGTTCAACCTGAATCCGTTCCATTCTACCGCCTAATGTTTAGAAGCCTAATTGTTCAATAATTTGATTTGCTACAACTTTTGCGCTTTGCTCGTCAGTTTTAACGATCACATCGGCAATCTCTTCGTAAAGAGGATTACGGATCTCGGCAAGCTTCTCTAGCACTTCCCTAGGATCATCAACCTGAAGTAGTGGACGACGCTTATCACGCTGTGTACGCGCAACTTGCTTGTCGATAGTGGTTTCCAGATAGACCACGATGCCACGAGCAGATAAGTTATTTCGAATATCTTTACTCTGAATTGAACCACCGCCAGTTGCTAAAACAATACCTTGTTTTTCAGTTAAGTCGGCGACAACTTGTGTTTCGCGACGACGAAAACCTTCTTCGCCCTCAACATCAAATACCCACGCGATATCAGCACCAGTACGGTTTTCAATCTCTTGATCTGAATCGTGGAACTCTAAATGAAGCATCTGCGCCAGATGACGGCCTATAGTGCTTTTACCAGCCCCCATAGGACCTACTAGGAAAATATTACGTTTTTCAGCCATTGTTTTACGTCTGAATCTTATATGGAAGTTTGCCTATGCCAGCCAAAAAATCAGGCCGACCTTAAATGTTACCTTGCTCTAATGAGACTTGACCAATGATTATCTCAGCTAACTCACCTTAAAGGCAAGTAGGGTGAGTAAATTCTGTGAAATTAGACTCAGGCACAAAAAAGCCAGCGTTTAATTGCTGGCTTTTACACTAGGTTGAAGTACGAACTAGATATCTTCAGAGATAATCTTAGGTGTCACGAAGATCAACAGCTCTTGGCGCTCATTCTTATCTGTGGTGTTTCTAAACAGATAACCCAAGAATGGAATATCACCCAGCACAGGTACCTTACTTACACGGTTGATTAACTGCTGCTGGTAGATACCACCGAGCACAATAGTCTCGCCATGATCAACAAGTACTTGCGTACCAATGCGTTGGGTATCGATAGATACCGCCTGACCAAGTGGTGTATCAACCGTCTTACCTTGAGAATCCTGTGTGATCTCAAGGTCCAGAATTACACGATTGTCCGGAGTGATCTGAGGCGTGACTCGTAGCGACAGCACCGCCTTTTTGAACTGAACCGTTGCCGCACCACTCGATGCCGACTCTACATAAGGGATCTCCACACCTTGCTCGATATAAGCAGCCTTCTGGTTAGAGGTCGTAATGCGTGGACTCGCGATAATCTCACCCTTACTTTCTTGCTCCAATGCGCTCAGCTCAAGATCCAGCAAAGTACCATCGGCTAACTTGGCCACATGGAAAGCGATGCTGGTTGGATTAGCAACGGCCGCAGGTAAATTAACATTCAGGCGATCGCCAATATCCGGCACTATGCCGTTCGCGATATCGTTAGCCCCTTCCAGACTACCTGAAGTCCCCTTGCTACCTTGCTGATCGGTGACACCCCATTTAATACCTAAATCTTCTGAGACGTCGTCTTTCACCGTCACCATGCGAGATTCAATCAATACCTGACGAATTGGAATATCCAATACTTCCACCAAACGGTGAATATTTTCCAGGCTCTCTTCTGTATCTTTCACCAACAGGGTATTGGTTCTGTCGTCGACGGCAACTGTGCCTCGGGCCGACAGCAAACTGGCGTCATCACCTTTCAACAACTCGGCAATATCGGTCGCCTTGGCATAGTTGATCTGCAGGTACTCAGAATAGAGCGGCGCAAGCTCCTTCACTTCTTGTTGGTTTTTAAGCTCTTGGCTCTCACGGATAGCAATCTCTTCGGCCGGTGCTACCATCAGAATATTGCCTTCAATGCGCTTATCCAGGCCTTTGGTTTGTAAGATCAGATCAAGCGCCTGATCCCAAGGTACATCGTCCAATCTCAGGGTGATGTCCCCTTCAACCGTATCACTGGTCACTAGGTTGAAATCGTTATAGTCTGCGATGATCTGCAACACGGTGCGCACGGAAATACTTTGGAAATTCAACGAAAGCGAACGTCCCTCATATTTCTTCTCTTCCTTGACGACAGTAGCGCGCTCAGCCTTGCGAACATTCAGTCTGAACAGGTTGCCTTCCTGCTTGTAGTTGTAATCATACTGACCTGAGATATCCATCAATAAGCGAGCAGTCAGGTCATCCTTAAAGGTCTCGAAGCTCTTCACTGGTGTCGCGAAGTCTTGAACGTCCATGACATAAAGAAGATCTGAACCAATATCCGTGTTGTATAGCTTAAGCTCGAGTTTCGCACCCACTTGCTGCACATTTGCCGCAACAGATGAATTATTCAACTTAACCAACAACTCACCACCACCATCTGCGGTGCGGTGAAAATCGATATTTTTAATGCCGTTGACGAAAGGATTCGATGCTGTATCGCTGCGACTGGCAACCTCATCATTAATGGTCAGGCGATAAGTATTACCCAGCACCTTACCTTGATAAGCCTTCACCTTTGCCAAGTCCACCAGCACCTTAAGTTGCTCGCTTTCCTGCAAAGTGGACAGAGACTTCACGCCCACGTTATTGATCGGCAAGATATCTTTTTCCAATCCAGATAAGCTGTCGTCAAATCCAAGGACGATCTGTGCCGGAGAGGCATTGAGATTGATCTCTGGCTCCGTCACCGCCTCTTCAAACACCAATTGTAACTCTAACTGATGATCGACTATCGAATGGTATTTGACGTCTATCAAACGGTTCGCAGCAGAAGAATACGGCGCCACACCCAGTAATAAAGCTAAGCCGAAGGCCACTTTAAATAGAGGCGACTTTTTTAATAAAACGCTTTTCGCGGCAGAAGATTCCATTATTCCCTCATCCTTCGCTTTGTTATTCACCAGTTAGTTCCATGTTGCTTAATCTTTCAGCCCAGCAACCTGTTCCATCTGGAATTAATTCAATTATTTCGACCATTTGCTGTGTAACTTTAGCAATTCGCCCGTGATACAAACCTACGTACTCACCTACACCCAAACGATATACGCTGCCATCATTGGTCTCAATCAATGCCCAAACATTTTTATCTTCACTTAAAGTGCCACGCATCTTTAAGTTATCCAACGCATAAGTTTCCAAGCGACCCTTGCGTCGTTTCAAGTCAGGCTGAAGACAATCTTTCGTCGTATCAATGACCTCTTCGGTCAGTTCTCTTGAAGGCGGCACGAAAGGACTACGCATCAACTCGGCTTGATAAGCAAAATGCTCAAATTTAGGCGGTTCTTTCAATGGTGGAACATGTGCAACATGCTGAGCCTTTGTCGTCGTCACAAATGCCTCGAGATCGCTGCGATCCCCCATACAACCTGTCATCATCAAACCAATGAGCAACAGAGGAAGCTTCTTCATTTTTTCGCCCCCTTAGCCGCGTTATCTTGTGGTACCTGGGCGCCCTCTTTGAAGCGATAGGTCTTAGCCAGAATCTCCATAGCCAACTCACCACTATCACTGCGCTTAATCACAAAGTCATGCAGACTCACGATACGAGGAAGTTTCGCCACGCCACTCACCAGATGCCCCATCTCATGGTACTCACCTGTCACCGACATACTGATCGGAAATTCAATATAGAAATCACGCTGTATCTCTTCTTGCCACTCCAGACTCTGAATCCCCAGCCCCGAATCAGTGGCAACAAAGGTCACATCATCCAATAAGCCCGGCATCTCATTCTGCGAAGGCAGCATCTTTAGCAGCTCGGCAAACTGAACTTCCATTACAGCCAACTGCTCCCTGTATAGCTTAAGGTTAGCTGCTAATTGATATTTAGCTTTAAAATCATCCCTCAAGGTCACTTCTTGAGCTTGTTCTCGCTTCAGCGTATCTATGGAGTCCGAGACAAAAAGAAAATAACCCGCGATGAAAATAATAATGGCCAGGAAGGAAGCAAAGACGACCTTTACCTTAGTTGGCCAACCACCAATATTCTCAAAATCGATATCATTAAAGTCACTCAGATCGAGTTTCATTTGCTCGCTCCTTGTGTTGCTTTAGCATCAGCATCGTCTGCATTTTCTTCACCGATAGACACCCTTAAACTGAAGCGCTGAAGCTGACGCATCTCATCGTTTTGAGCAACAATCGACTGCATACTAGGATCATGCAGCCACATGGAGGCCTCTACTTTACGCATCATGTTAGCGACATTGTTATTGGATTCGCTGCGCCCTTGGATCCACAGCAGGCTACCCTTCTTTTCTATGCTAGAAAGATATATTCCTGGTGGCACAATACGCACCAACTCATCTAATACATGAGTCGGTAAATTTCGTGCCTGCTGTAGGTTTAATATGATTTCTGTGCGGCGTTCGATATCTTTCTTGCGCTCGCGGATCTTTTTAATTTCGGCAATTTGTTTTTCTAATAGTTGAATTTCACCCTGCAAATAAGCATTTCTGCCTCTTTGCTCTTCGGTCATCATATCAATAACCATTAAGGCTAAATAAACGACTAATGAAGCACCGATAAAAACTGCGGCCAATATCCCCAGATAGTCACGCTTTTGTTTTTCTCTCGCTTCTTCACGCCAGGGTAATAGGTTTATGTTCGCCATTGAGAGTAACTCCTCAGCGCCAATCCACACGCGACCATGTATTTATTAATATTGGGCTGTAATTGCGTCTTCACGTCTTCATCAGCATGAAGGCAGCCTAAGAAAGGATCGGCAATGATGGTGTGCACACCCAGTTCATTAGTCAGAAGGTTCGCCATCCCCTCCAACTTAGAGGTGCCGCCACACAAGACGATATGATCCACCTTATCTTTACCACTCGAAGTGCAGTAAATCTGCAAGGTTCGCTTGATCTGCTGAAGCAGTTGCGTTTGGAAAGGTGAAAGCACCTCAAACATATAGTTGCGAGGAAGGTCCCCTTCGAGCTTGGCCTTCTCAGCTTGCTCATGGGACATTCCGTAGAAAGATAAGATCGACTGGGTAAACTGTTCGCCGCCAAAGGCCTGTTCTCGAATAAAGGTGGTTTCACCTTTCTCCACCACGGCAAAGGTGGTCATGTTGGCACCGATATCCACCAGGGCAACCACCTTATTTTCGGCACCATCGGGTAACTGAGCCGCGACCAACTCAAAAGAACGTCCCAGTGCATAGCCTTCAACATCAATCACTTTCGCTTCGAGATTAATGTCATCTAAGCTATCGACTCTGGCATCGATGTTTTCAGTTCGGCATGCACTCAGCAACACATCAACCTTGGAAGGGTCGGCACTGTTAACACTGAGCGTTTCAAAATCTATGCTGACTTCATCGAGTGAATAGGGGATAAGGTTGTCGGCCTCAATCTCGATTTGAGTTTCCATCTCCTCTTCGCTTAGCGAAGCATCCATGTAGATCACCTTGGTCATCACCGCCGATCCTGATACTGCCGCCGCCGCGTATTTTACACTCTTAGGCAAAGAGCGTTTGATGAGCCTTAATGACTCCAAAACTGCATCAGTATCTCTTATTTCATGATCGTTAACGGCACCTTTCTTCACCGGTGCCGCTGCGTGACTCAAAATTTTAAAACCATCAGCAGTCTTACTCAGCAGTATTGCTTTTATCTCGTGGGAACCGATATCGATGCCCACCATCTGCGGAGCCTGACGCTTCCATAAATTTGAAAGCATAGTCCATCATCACTTTTGTTATAGTTTCTGGAATTAGATTAGCACAAAATCAACTCGTTATAGATATTTGTACAAAATGTTTGTAACTTTTACAATTGCCATTTTTTTGACAACCATTTTTGCTTCACCAATAGCTGCTCGCCTTATATACTATTGTGCCTGCTAAATTTATTGGAATAATCTGGTGAAGTGGTTTAAACGAATTACCATCGCTCTATTTAGCCTAGCCCTTTTGGGAATAGGTGCAATTGCTGCGGCCTATTTTTATGTACTACCGGATCTTCCCGATGTTACCACCCTTAAAACCGTAAAGTTACAGACTCCGTTACGAATTTACAGCGCTGATGGCAAACTAATCTCACAATTTGGAGAAAAACGCCGCATTCCCGTCGAATATGAACAGGTACCGCAACAGTTAATTAATGCGGTACTCGACACAGAAGATGCCCGCTTCTTCGAACATAAAGGTATCGATCCTATAGGGATCATACGTGCAGCCTTTATTTTGGCCACTACAGGTAAGAAGAGCCAGGGGGCGAGTACCATCACCCAGCAGGTTGCTCGCGGCTTCTTCCTATCTAGAGAAAAAACCTACATACGTAAGATCAAAGAGATCTTTTTAGCGCTTAAGATAGAAAAGGCCCTAAGCAAGAAAGAGATCTTAACCCTCTATCTCAACCGCTCATTTTTAGGTAATCGCGCCTACGGTGTAGGTGCTGCTGCACAGGTCTATTATGGTAAGGAGCTCGAAGAGCTTACCCTGCCCGAAATGGCCATGATCGCCGGTCTTCCACAGGCTCCTTCTGCGGCGAACCCTATTCGTAATCCAGCCCGTGCGATGAATCGTCGTAACTGGGTACTCAGCCGTATGCTGGAGAAGGAAAATATCACTCAGGAAGAGTATCAAGCCGCCATTCAAGCACCGATCACGGCCAAATACCATGGAGCCGAGGTTGAGCTATACGCTCCTTATATTTCCGAGATGGCTCGTGACTATCTGGTTGAAACGCTCGGCGAAGAAGAAGCTTATACCGGCGGGTATAACGTCTATACCACCATCGATTCTCGCCTGCAGCTGCTGGCCCAAGAAGCCTTACGTAATAATGTCTATGCCTATGACGAGCGCCACGGCTACCGCGGGCCGACTAAGGTGTT
Organism: Shewanella sp. ECSMB14101; assembly: GCF_000773485.1. Lineage (NCBI taxonomy): Bacteria > Pseudomonadati > Pseudomonadota > Gammaproteobacteria > Alteromonadales > Shewanellaceae > Shewanella > Shewanella sp. ECSMB14101. The sequence goes on from NZ_JSFF01000026.1 coordinate 44,843, forward strand.
GTGGGAGAGCGAGACTGGCGATAAGAGCCAACCCGTTCAAGCCCAGATCATCGAACAGCTTAAACAGACCAAAAGCTTCCAGGGGCTAGAGCCAGCTGCGGTGATGGAGATCGCCGAACAGAGTGTTAAGGTCATCAATGATAAAGGCGAAACCATTACCCTTGAATGGGAAGGGATCAAATGGGCACGCAAGTTCATCACCAATAAGCGTCAAGGCAAGGCCCCTAAGACAGCCGACGAAATCCTAAAGGTTGGCGAACAGATCTGGATCAGAAACAACGGTAACATCTGGCAGCTTTCACAGATACCAGAGGTGGCTAGCGCAATCGTCTCCTTAGATCCTCATAACGGCGCCATCAGGACACTCGTAGGCGGCTACAGCTTCCACACCAGTCAATACAACCGTGTCACCCAAGCTAAGCGCCAATTGGGCTCTAACATTAAACCTTTCATCTATACGGGTGCACTCGAAAAAGGCTATACCCTAGCCACACTGATCAATAACGCGCCTATCAACAATGCTGACATACGTCAGGGGACGGCATGGCGACCTAAAAACTCGCCCGACAAATACACGGGGCCGACACGCCTGCGAGTTGGCCTAGCGCAATCGATCAACGTGATGTCGGTACGTGCCATGCGTTATACCGGACTGGAGAGTGCCATCGATACCTTAGTCAAATTCGGTTTCGATCGTGAAGACTTGCCGCAAAACGAATCACTGGCACTGGGCTCACCTTCTGTGACTCCACTACAGGTAGTTACTGCCTTCTCGGTATTCGCTAACGGTGGCTACCGGGTAGAGCCTTATTTTATTGATCATATCGATAATGCCTACGAGCAAACTGTAGAGCAGGCCAACCCAACATTAGCCTGTACCCCGGAATTGCCAGAGCCACAGGAGGCTCAACCAGACGATCCTTTCGCCGCTATGGCCCAAGAACTGCCTAGCCAGGACGTTACCGCGACAGAGGACCCTAACTGTCCTAGCACGGCACGCCATGCACCGCAGATCATCAGCGAACAGACCGCTTTCTTGATCACCGAAGCCCTTAAGAGTGTTATCTGGGGTGGCGGCGACTGGAGTAAAGGTACTGGCTGGAACGGGACGGCCTGGCGCGCTGCACGTGTCGTTAACCGCCGCGATATCGCCGGTAAGACAGGTACCACCAATGAATCGAAGGACACCTGGTTCAGCGGCTACACACCGACACTCGCAACCACTGTCTGGGTCGGATTCGATGATCATAGTATTGAGCTAGGCCGCACCGCTTGGAATACCAATGGCGCGAAAGATCAGATCTCGGGCGCAGAAGCTGGTGCCAAGACAGCTGGTCCTGGTTGGAACGAGTTTATGAAACATGCCCTCGAAGGCACGCCTGAACTGCCGTCTCCACCACCGGAAGGCATAGTATCGGCTCGTATCGATCTGGCCACTGGTAAACTGAGCCGCAAAACAGATCACACGAGTAAGTTCGAGTACTTCATTCAGGGAACCGAACCCAAAGAGTTTGCTACCGAGGCACAGACTCAAGAAGATATCTTTATCGATGATTCGGTGGAAGATCTCTTCCAATAACCGTCAGATGGGCTGGTGTCACTCGCCACCAGCCCAGTACATTTCACTAGCTTCAAGCCATTTTTCAGTGAATTTATAGCGCCAATTTTTTGGAGCTTATAAAACTTTAGACGTAAAAAAACCTGCGACTGCAGGTTTTTTAATCGATTGATATGGTTGAAATTATCTAATTTAGCTTTTCGATGCGAGCGCAGCCTTCACCTGAGTGAGTGACGTCCCGCCCAAGGCCTCACGTTTCGCTAAACAAGAGTCTATCGTCAGGCATTGATAAACATCTTCTTGGATGACACCAGCGAACGCCTGCAGGCTAGATAACTCGAAGTCTTCGATAGGCTTTTTCTGTGCAATCGCTTCGACCACCACCTCACCCACTACATGATGCGCCTCTCTAAATGGCATGCCTTTAGCGACTAGGTAATCGGCCAGTTCTGTAGCATTAGCATATCCCTGTTGGGCGGCCGACAGGGTATTCTCTCTGTTCACCTTAAGGCCTGATAGCACCAGAGCCGCCATCTCCAAACAGATAGACCAGCTGTCCATCACGTCAAACAAGCCCTCTTTGTCTTCCTGCATATCCTTGTTATAGGCCAGTGGCAACGCCTTCATGGTCGTCAAAATACCCATCAGGCTGCCATATACCCGGCCCGTCTTACCCCGGATCAGCTCAAGTGCATCTGGGTTTTTCTTCTGCGGCATCAGCGATGAGCCCGAGGTAACCTGATCGTCCAGCTCGATAAAGCCCGCCTCGCCACTGTTGAAGAAGATAAGATCTTCGGCCATACGGCTAAGGTGCATCATACTGATCGCAGCGTCTGAGCATAGCTCAATCACGTGATCTCTATCTGACACTGTATCTAGGCTGTTAAGGGTTGGTGAGGCAAATCCCAGCGACTTGGCCAGCGCATGTCTGTCCATCGGATAAGCGGTACCAGCCAGCGCACCTGTGCCCAGCGGACAGGTATCGAGACGCTGTAAACAATCTTGCAGACGGCTAATATCACGCTCAAACATCTCCACATAGGCCAGACACCAGTGACCGAAGGCCACAGGCTGCGCCCGCTGCAGATGGGTATAGCCAGGCATCACAGCATCCAGCTCACGCTCAGCAAGCGACAGCAAGGCTGCCTTTAACTGTGCCAGCAGCTCAAGCAAGGCTTGGCCTTCCTTCTTGCACCAGAGCTTAAGATCGGTCGCCACCTGATCGTTACGCGAGCGGCCTGTATGTAACTTCTTACCCAGATCCCCTACTTTGGCAATCAAGGCTTGTTCGACAAAGCTATGAATGTCTTCGGCACCCGAGGCTAAAATCGTCTCAGGCTGATCTTTTACTTCATCGAGTAAATCTTGTAACGCCTGCTTAAGTGACTGGCATTCTTCTTGGGTGAGAATCCCTACCCCTGTGATGGCATCAGCCCAGGCAATAGAGCCGATAATATCTTCTTCTACCAGACGATAGTCGACCGGCAATGAGTCATTGAAAAGTTTAAACAATGTGCTGCTTTCTTGGCTAAATCTGCCGCCCCATAACGCCATCTTACTATCCTCTTAAATAAGCTCTTTAAATCTGCTCTTAACATAAAGGGGCGTTCGCCGCCCCTTTATTAACTCGTCGACTCTACTTAACGTTCAGCGCCCGGATACGGCTCGCCAATGAATAAAGACGAATGAATCCTTCGGCATCTTTCTGGTTATAGACTTCATCTTCACCAAAGGTGGCAAACTCTTCGGAATAGAGGCTGTTTGGCGAACGCTTCTTCACCGCCTGAGCCTGACCCTTGTAGAGCTTAAGCACCACTTCACCATTGAGCAGATTTGCCAGTGGCTGTGAAGCCCCCAGCAGTGACTCACATAATGGGGTAAACCAACGACCGTCATACACCAGATGGGCCATCTTAGCGCCAACTTGCTCACGCCATTCACGGCTGGTCTTATCTAGCACCAGTTCTTCAATCGCTCTTAGCGCGGCGAACATTACCGTGCCGCCCGGGGTTTCGTAACAACCACGAGATTTCATGCCCACCAAACGGTTTTCGGTGATATCGATACGTCCTACGCCATGAGCACCGGCAATCTCATTGAGCGCCATCAGGGCACCATAGGGAGTGTATGACTGACCATTAACCTTAGTGATGCGACCAGCTTCCATCTCAACCGAAACATACTCAGGCTCATAAGGGGCATCTTCCGGTGCAACTGTCATGGTCCATACTTCTTTGCTAGGCTCGTTCCATGGATCTTCCAGTTCACCGCCTTCGTGAGAGATATGCCATGCGTTAGCGTCACGGCTATAGATCTTAGTCGCCGAGGCTGTGGTCTTGATGTTACGCTCCGCCAAGTAATCCAGCAGGTCTTCTCGGCTGACCATGCTCCACTCACGCCATGGGGCAATCACCTTAAGATCCGGTGCCAAGGCGGCAAAACAGCCTTCAAAACGCACCTGATCGTTACCCTTACCGGTACAACCATGACAAACGGCATCAGCACCAACTTTACGCGCCACTTCCACCTGGGCCTTGGCGATAATAGGTCTGGCCATAGAGGTACCCAGCAGATATGTCCCCTCATAGATGGCGCCAGTCGCGATAGTCGGATAGATGTAATCGGCCACCAGCTCCTCTTTTAGATCGACGATATAGCACTCAGACGCACCAGAGGCGATTGCCTTCTCATGCAGACCTTCGAGCTCAGCCTCACCCTGGCCGACGTCGGCACAGAAAGCGACAATTTCACAATTGTCATAGTTCTCTTTTAGCCAAGGAATGATCGCCGATGTATCCAGTCCACCTGAGTAGGCCAGTACCACTTTCTTCACTGATGTGTTGTTGTTTTCGATAGACATTTCGTTTTCCTAAATACTCAATTCGTTGGCCCAATTCACCCATTGGGATTGTTCATTAACTCAGTAGGGTCACTAATACGGCATTTTGTGCATGCATGCGGTTTTCTGCCTGCTGCAAGATCAATGAGCCAGCCCCGTCGACCACCTCGGCGGCCACTTCCACCCCACGGTAGGCTGGCAGACAGTGCATGAAGAACTTGGCCCCGGCCTTGTTCATCAAATCGGTGTCCACATGATATGGGGCAAATTTAGCTTTGATCTCATCTAGACTGGCGCTATCTCCCATGGAGATCCAGGTATCAGTATAGATGGCATCATGGCCAGCGATCGCTTCGACATCTGAGCTCAATACCAGCTCACCGCCATGGGCCTCGGCTATCGCCTGCGCCTCCAAAACCACCTTACCATCAGGAAAATGACCTTGGGGACAGATCACCGTCATCTTGGCACCGAGTAACGCAGCGCCATACATGAGCGAGTGGGTTACATTATTACCATCACCGACATAGGCCAGCTTAACCTTGCTGACATCGTCGAACTGTTCTGACAGAGTCAGAAAGTCGGCCAACCCCTGACAGGGATGGTACATGTCCGACAACGCGTTGATCACCGGCACACTGCCATGCTCTGCAAGCTGTTCAATGGTCGAGTGAGCAAAAGTTCTCGCCACAATGGCATCGGCCCAACAAGAGATGTTAGCGGCGAAATCAGATACTGGTTCACGCTTGCCCAGGGCACCATTTTGCTGATCCAGGTAAAGACAATGACCACCTAACTTATTAATACCGATGTCAAAGCTCACGCGAGTCCGCAGCGATGGCTTTTCGAATAACATCACGACACTCTTACCATCGAGTGCTTTGCGATAGTCTTCTGGATTGGCCTTGATCGTTTTCGCCAGAGCGAGTAGGTCGATCAGTTGCTGCTGGTTTAGCTCTTTTATCGATAATAGGTGATTCATAGCTCTACTCCTAGATGAATACTCTTCTCATGTTCCGTTTAATTAATGTGGCAATACCTGAGTGCCAATAGACTCGCCCTTCTCCAGCGCGATTAACTGTTCGGCGTCGCGCCAGGAAGCCACCTGCACAGGTTGCCCCATCCACTGTGCAACCTCTAATGCCGCTTCAACTTTAACCTTCATACCTTTCTCGATAACGCCCAACTTGGTCAACTCATCGGCGTGAGCCTTATCCAAGGTCTTAATCAACTGCCCTTTGCCGTCTAGCACGCCGCTGACATCTGACAACAATACCAATTGACCTTCCACTAGCTTGGCGATCACAGTCGCCGCCTGATCGGCATTGACGTTAAGCAGATTGCCCGCGTCATCAACGGCTATCGAGCTAACAATCGGCATCCAGCCTTGCGCTAACAAGAAGTTGAGATAAGCAGGATTGTTGGGGGAGACTTCACCCACAAAGCCGAGTTGCTCATCTTTGATGGCAGCATTCACAATGCCGCCATCACACAGGCTCATACCGACACAGGTAATGCCGGCTTTGACCGCACTGGCCTGTAAAATTTTATTGGAGGTACCGGCTAGCGCACCGACGACAATAGGTACCTGCTCTTCGGGAGTGACACGCAAACCGTCCAGTTTAACCGTCTCCATACCATTGGCTTTTAACTGCTCGTCTACCAGGCAACCGCCACCGTGAACCAAGACGACAGATTGCCCCGACTTAATAATGTTGGCGGCACTGGCCATCAAGCGTGTCAGCCCCATTTCACATTGCATCAAGGCGCCACCCACTTTAAGCACTAAGGTTTTCTTACTTGCCGACATAGCTACTTCTCTCTTATCCAGGTGACAAAATTAATAATTAAAATGAATCTTTATGCATTGATGCGCCTGACTGGCCGCACCTTTCATCAGGTTATCGATGGCGCTCGCCACCACCAGGTAACCATTGAGAGGATCAAACTTCCATCCCAGTAGGCAGTTTGGGGTGTGCACCACATCGTCCACCTTAGGAAATTGATTATGGTACACATTTACCAGAGGTGCTGAGTCATACACTTGATAGGCCTTGGCAATATCACTCTCAGTCACGCCTGGCTTCATCTGCACAGTGATAGTGGCCAGAATGCCACGTTTAAAGTTGCCTAGATGAGGGGTAAAGATCACCTGCTGCCCCAACTGAGTGGCGATCTCAGGTTGATGTCTGTGACCTAGTACGCCGTAGGGAGTCAGGCTCACCTCACAGAAGCTGGTATGTAGCTGGGCCTTTCTGCCTGCACCCGTCACGCCGCTAACGGCATTGATCACGGGTAGGCTGTCTGTCATGAGATCTTTAAGAGGTTTCAGTGCCGTTAGCGAGGCCGTTGGGTAACAGCCAGGCACGGCAATCATCTTGCTACTAGCAATCCCTTCGGCATTCCACTCTGCCAGACCATAGACAGCCTGAGCCAACACCTCTGGATAGAGATGTTCAAAACCATACCATTTAGGATATTGCTCGATATCAGCGAAACGGTAAGCACCGCTAAGGTCGAATACCGCCAGACCCGCCTGATAGAACCAGGCAGCCAGATGCAGGCTCACACCGTGATCTGTCGCCAACACTACGGCATCGGCCTCATCGACTATGGCTTGCTTGGCCTGCTCAGTCAGGGGCGCCAAACAAAGATCGATATGGCTATAAACTGGATACAGGCTGGCCAATGTTTTGCCCTTATCCAGGCTATTTTCCGAAACATAAAGACCTTGAATCTCTAGCTGATCATCCGCTTGGATCAGTGAAGTAATTTGTGCACCTGTGTAACCACTCGCGCCAATTATCGCTATGCTTTTCATACTTTGTGACTTCTATATTAAGTTAACGCTAAAAAAGAGAGGGGCACTACTTAAGCCCTGGTATAGATACCAATATGACAAGATTATCGTCGCAGGAAGTGAATACAGCTAACCTTATATGCAGAATGTAAGAATGAATTGTTCATTTTTTGTCTCGAAGTTAAGCCTTAAATAATGGCGCTTGTTTCAGCTGTTTGATAGACTACCACAACAAACTAATTATGCAATAATATTGAATAGATATTTTTAAATAAAGTTGGTGAATTGAATTAAATGATGAAAAATTTTCCTGATATCAAACAGTCCTTCAGTGAACTCATCGCAACCCCCTCTATCAGCGCCCTAGAAGCAGAGCTAGATATGAGTAATCAGGGAGTGGTGACGCTTCTCAGTCAATGGCTCAGTGATCTCGGCTTCGAATGCCAAATACAAGCGGTTGCCGATACCCGCGGCAAAAACAATCTACTTGCCAAGATAGGTCAGGGACGTGGCGGTCTGCTACTGGCAGGCCATACCGATACAGTCCCGTTCGACGAAGGCCGTTGGAACCAAGATCCCTTTACCCTGACGGAGAAAGATAACCGTTGGTACGGACTCGGCACCTGCGACATGAAAGGTTTTTTTGCCTTGGTTATTGAGGCTGTACGCCAGATGCCGACACAGGATTTCGTTCGGCCACTCTATATACTCGCCAGTGCCGATGAAGAGACCACTATGAACGGCGCCAAGGCCTTCGCCCAATCCAAGGCCATTGCCCCTGAATATGCACTCATAGGCGAGCCCACCGGATTAAAACCCGTATATATGCATAAGGGACATCTAGCCCAAGGCATTCGCATCACGGGGCGCAGCGGTCACTCCTCCGATCCCGACAAAGGGCTAAACGCTATTGAGATCATGCACCAGGTCATTGGCCAGCTGCTCAAGCTAAAACAACATTTAGCCGACAACTATCGCGAAGAAGCCTTCAGCGTGCCCTATCCCACGATGAACTTCGGCCATATTCATGGAGGCGACGCCGCCAATCGCATCTGCGGCTGCTGCGATCTCCATCTGGATATCCGCCCCCTTCCCGGTCTGCCGCTAGAAGTTTTGGAGCAACTACTGATCCAATACCTTGCCGAACTTAGCCAGCGTTACCCAGGGGCTATCAAGATTAGTCAGCTTTATCCCGGCTCTCAGCCATTTGCCGGGCAAGCCGATAATCAATGGTCACAGCTAGTTGCTCAGCTATCTAATACGGCGCCAGAAGTCGTTAACTACGCCACCGAGGCCCCCTATATTCAACAGCTAGGCTGTCAAACCCTAGTGTGGGGACCGGGCAGCATAGAGCAGGCCCATCAACCAGACGAGTATCTGGACACCACCTACATCAACAAAACCGTAGACTTACTTAAGCAGTTGATTTACCAAGCTTGTATAAAGCCGTCTTAAGATCACCATAAAAAATTCACGCAAGGTGATATAGAACACATAAGCATACGATATGAAGATATGCTGTATTGACCTAAACCTGATAGCCTAGGTATGGTGATTGATTAACTAGTGGGTATGGAGCATTTATGACAGATATGTACGCGTCGCTGCGATCTAATGTAGGCACCTTAGGCCAAATATTAGGCGATACCATTCGCACGCACATGGACGAACCATTTTTAGATAAAATTGAACAGATAAGACATCTTGCTAAAAGCTCTCGTCAGGGTAATGATACCGCCAGAGAACAGATGCTCACCCTGTTGGCCGCCTTACCAGATGAAGAGCTAGTCCCCTTTGCCAAAGCCTTCAATCAATTTTTAAACCTAGCCAATATCGCAGAGCAATTTCATACCATCAGCCGCAACTGTGACGAACTGGTATGCGTACCAGACCCAGTGGATCAACTCTTAGGACGCATGCTCAACGGCCGCATAGATCAAGATAAGATGCTCGAATGTCTGCAGACGCTCGATATCGATCTAGTGCTCACGGCCCACCCAACAGAGATCTCACGTCGCACCCTGATCCAGAAATATTCCGCCGTGGTTGATTGTCTTGCCACCTTGGAAAACCCTCTGCTCACCGAAAAAGAGAAAAAACGAAATCACCTCAGGCTCAGACAGCTTATCGCCCAGATTTGGCACACCAACGAGATACGCCACGAGCGACCAACACCTGTAGATGAAGCCCGCTGGGGCCTCAGCACAATAGAAGCCTCGCTCTGGCACGCCATTCCCGATTTCATGCGTCAACTCAACGAGCAAGTCGAAGAGCGCACCGGCAAACAACTGCCCAGCGACATGGCACCGATCCGCTTCTCTAGCTGGATGGGGGGCGATCGCGATGGCAACCCATTCGTCACAGCCAAAATCACTCAGGAAGTGCTGGATCGCAACCGCCACACAGCAGCACGCCTCTACCTTAAAGATGTGGTCTTGCTCGTTAATGAGCTGTCGATGGAAGAGGCCAATGACGAGCTGCTAGCTCTCACCAATCATAGCCATGAGCCATATAGAGAGGTGCTGCGCGAGCTAAGGCAAAAACTGCGCGATACCATTGATTACTTAAATGCCCGTCTTGAGGGTCATTCGCCCGAAGTGGATCTCGACACCTTAATCTGGCACGAGGAAGATCTTAAGCAGCCATTGACCCTGCTCTACCAAAGCCTAAATGAGTCGGGTATGAGCCTGATTGCTAACGGTCTGCTATTGGATATGCTGCGTCGACTCGCTTGCTTCGGAATCCATATGCTACGCCTGGATATCCGCCAAGATGCCCAGCGTCATAGCGACGCTATCGCCGAACTGACTCGTTATCTGGGTCTAGGCGACTATGATCACTGGGACGAACATGAAAAGCAGGCCTTCCTGCTCAGGGAGTTAAGTGGCAAACGCCCTCTCATCCCCCATAACTGGCAGCCCAGCGACGATGTGGCCGAGGTGATCAGCACAGTCAGACTGATCGCTAATCAGTCTTCGAAGGCGTTAGGCTCCTATGTGATCTCCATGGCTAGCCAGCCCTCAGATGTATTGGCCGTACTCCTGTTACTTAAAGAGGCAGGCTGCCAACACCCAATGCGTGTCGTCCCCCTATTCGAAACTCTGGACGATCTTAATAATGCCTCTAGCTGCATGTCGGCGCTATTTGCCATCGACTGGTATCGTGGCTACTGCAAGGGTAGCCAAGAGGTGATGATAGGCTACTCAGATTCGGCTAAAGATGCTGGCGTTATGGCCGCCGCATGGGCTCAATATAGTGCTCAGGAGAAACTGGTTAAGGTCTGTGCCCAGGCCGATATCAAACTCACTTTATTCCACGGCCGTGGCGGCACCATAGGCCGTGGTGGCGGACCGGCACACAAGGCGATCTTGTCACAGCCCCCAGGTTCAGTAGATGGGCGTATTCGCGTCACCGAGCAGGGAGAGATGATCCGCTTCAAGTTCGGCCTGCCTAAGCTGGCGGTGCAAAGCTTGGCGCTGTACACCTCAGCCGTGATGGAGGCCACCCTATTGCCGCCGCCAGAACCTAAGCCTGAATGGCGTGAAGCAATGGAGCGCCTCGCCGGCGATTCTGTGCAAGCTTACCGTGCTATCGTACGTGAGGAACCCGATTTTGTGGCTTATTTCCGCGCGGCGACACCAGAGGTCGAGCTGGGCAAGCTGCCCCTAGGCAGTCGTCCGGCCAAACGCCGTGTCGATGGCGGCATCGAAAGCCTGCGGGCTATTCCCTGGATCTTTGCCTGGTCGCAAAACCGCTTGATGCTGCCCGCTTGGTTAGGCGCGGGAGAAGCACTACAACAAGCAGCCGACAGAGGTGAGTTAGGCCTGCTACGAGAGATGGAGAAAGAGTGGCCTTTCTTTGAGACACGTATCTCCATGCTTGAGATGGTCTATGCCAAGGCAGAACCCAATCTGGCAAAATACTATGAAACCTGTCTGGTACCTAAGGAACTGCATCACCTCGGTGAAGCGCTGCGCGCCAGAATGGCAACCGGGATCAAGGTGGTATTGGAGCTGACACAATCTGATGCCCTGATGTCCCATACGCCGTGGAACCGCGAGTCGGTAGAGCTACGCAACCCCTATATCGATCCGCTCAACTTCCTTCAGGCAGAGCTATTGGCCCGAACTCGCAAAGAAGAAGCGGGCTCGAGTAATGTGGAATTAGCGCTAATGTTGACCATAGCCGGCGTCGCGGCAGGTATGAGAAACACAGGCTAATGAAACAGCTGACCCTACTTGGCCTCATGATGCTGCTATTGACCGCCTGTGTTAGTCAATACAGCATCAGCGAGCGCCAGCTCACTAACTATCTCAATGAGGAGATGCATTTCGAGGTCAAGGAAGGCAATCGCTTCTTCGGCATAGAGATGAAGATTAATGATGTGAAGGTCAAGTTAGGTCATAAGGCTGACACTATGGCGATTGCGGCAAACAGCCAAATTAAGGTGGCCAATCCGCTAATGCCCCTTAACGCCACCATGACGGCCGAGTTCGAGGCTAAGCCTTGGTATGATACCGACCAGCATAGCCTCTACCTCAGAGAGCTAAAACTGGTCAAACTGACCTCTAGCCCCAAAGATCTTGAGCAAGCCATGGGACAGGCCGCGCCTCAGGTCATGCGCTTTATCACCCACTTTCTGGAAACCCAGCCTGTATATGTACTCGATACACAAGAAGGTAATCAGGCGCTTCTGGCGGAGATGACCAAACGCATCGAGGTGGTCCCCGGAAAAATTAATCTCATCTTTAAAGACTAGGGCGATCAAGGCTCGCCCTAACTCTATTGCCAGAGTCTCACATCAGCCGGTTATTTGGCAAATCTGGGATAAGAAGCATAGTCGACCAATACCGAAGTATCGTCCAACTCGCGCCTGAGCATATCCAAGGCGACGGCACTGCTCAGCTGCCTCACCAGCTCACGGGAGCGCGCCGGAAATTTTAGCATCTGGCTATATACCCCTTGTTTGGTGGCTAAAGCGATGGCCACCGTCCCTACAGGCTTAGCATCGCTGCCGCCATCAGGACCAGCAATGCCACTGGTGGCAAGCGCGTAATCACTATCAAGTAGAGCTCTAGCGCCTTTAGCCATCTCCTCGACCGTTGCAATCGAAACAGCGCCATGATCATCCAGAGTCGCAGGCTGAACCCCTAACACCTTGACCTTAGACTCATTGCTATAGGTCACCAGCCCTTGATCCAGATACTGTGAGCTTCCGGCAAAGGCGATCAGGTTGCTGGCAATCATGCCGCCAGTACAAGACTCGGCCACACTCAAACGCTTGCCCGAGGCTAACAGACGGTTATGAATCACTTGCGCCAAGGAGGTCACATTCTGCCCGACAACCGCATTGCCGAGTCGGCTCATCACCTCAGCCTTTAGCTCATCTAACTTGGCGATAGCATCCTGCCCTCTGGCAAATAGCTTAATTTCGATATAAGGCATAAAAGAGCGGTAGCCTAAGGTGATCCCGCTGGGAAGCGCGATGCTTTCGAGTTTGTCAGCAAGCGCCGACTCCCCCTGACCTATGGTCAATAATTTCTGAACCTCGACTTCGACATGACTATCGGCAATCTGCTCTACAAAGGGAATAAATTGCTCAGTCACCATCTTTTTAAATTCAAAGGGCACACCTGGCGTGAAGAAAAGCCAGGCTCGATTAAGCTTCACTCTAAAGCCACAGGCTGTCCCAACTGGATTGTCCACCATGATGGCCGAAGCGGGCAGCATCGCCTGCTTGAGATTACTTGCGGGCATCTGTCGCCCATTGCGGGTAAACCACTCTTGAATTCGTTCGCGCCATAGGGTGCACTCAACTAATGGCTCCCCCTTGGCAATCGCCATTGCCTCAGAAGACATGTCGTCACTGGTTGGCCCCAGACCACCGTTAACTAAGATGACATCGGCGTGCTCACTACGCTGACGAAATACTTCAACCAGATCATCCATACGATCACCAACGGTAATACGCTGCTGCATCTCTATACCATGGTCCATCATAGTATTGGCAGCCCAGGCCGCATTGGTATCGACTATCTGTCCCGACAGCACCTCTTCACCAGTACAGATCATTTCTATTTTCATATCCATCCCTTGAAACTAAGCGATTTAACTTTGCCATAAGGTAGGTAAGGCCGCTCTGAATAGCAATAGACAATAGGACAACTCAGCAGATATTCACATTCGTCGGCGTTAGCCCGCCTTTACAGGTCTTATCGCTCTAAACAATTTTAAAGTCAGCCGCTACAAGCGAACTAGACTCATTAAATCATTATGGCAAACGAAACTGCAGGGAAGAGATACGCATAAACTAATCCTAATGAGGATTCTGGCTCTTAACCATCACAAGCGAGAAATGCCGATAAGCCATCATTTTCCTTTTTATCTCATGACGTACTCATAGGCCTATGAACGAGAAACAGGGAATGTCGAGCTGCCAATTTGCATGGATGCATATCGCGAAGCGATGTGCTTACGCTCGTAAAGAGCCAATACAGCTACGGAAGACGAGATTTGACTACATGTGCCTTAGCACGCGATAGTTTTTATCACACAACGAAAAAAGCCTCTGCATTTCTGCAGAGGCTTTCGTCTTAATGTTGGTGGGCGCATATCGCGAAGCGAGGTGCTCATGCGCGCGAAGTGTCAACGTAGCCGGGGCGGACAGGACTCGAATGCTTGTGCCTTGACACGCGAGACAGGGTGAATAGGCATCGTCATAAGCCCTAAGTGCCGATAAGTAATCATTTTCGATATGACTAAGCTTTTTATCTCATGACACACTAGCTCACGATAACCTAAATGTTTCAAAGCGATAAAACGAAAAAAGCCCTAGCATTTCTGCTAGGGCTTTCGTCTTAATGTTGGCGGAGCGGACG
>NZ_JSFF01000027.1:0-56714 GCF_000773485.1 Shewanella sp. ECSMB14101
ATTCTACGCTTCTCCCTGTCGGCGTCAAGTGATTTTTAAGAAGTTTTTCAACTTTTCACTCTTACCATCTGAAGGCTGTTATCATCGCTAAGCGACGCTGTTTGCCGTGTCAGTGGGAGCGCATTATAGGGAGCAGAAACTTTTACGCAAGGGCTTTTTTAAAGAAAAGTGCTACTTTTGCATTGTTTGCATGCTTTTTAGCCTGACCAGCTACTTTTTACCCATTATACTGGGCTATCCTCACTCTTTTAGCCGTTTTAAGGACCAAGCCGTGACAAAATCAATCCGTGCTTATAAGGGCGTCAGCCCGAAATTTGATGCCAGTGTATATATTGACGAGGCTTGCGTACTTGTCGGAGATATCACATTAGACACAGATGCCAGCATCTGGCCCTTGGTCGCCGCTCGCGGCGATGTAAATCATATAAAGATAGGCAAACGTTCAAATGTGCAAGATGGCACAGTGCTACATGTCACCCGTAAATCGGCAACTCGTCCCGAAGGGCATCCACTCTTAATCGGCGATGACGTTACCATAGGTCATAAGGCGATGTTACATGGCTGCCGCGTCGGGAATCGTATCCTTATCGGTATGGGTGCCATCATCTTAGATGGTGCCATTATCGAAGACGATGTGATCTTAGGCGCAGGCTCCTTAGTACCACCGGGTAAGACACTCGAGAGCGGACACCTTTATGTAGGTAGCCCCGCCAAGAAGGTAAGAGCATTGACCGAGGCCGAGATAAAATTTTTGCCGGAATCGGCAGACAATTATGTACGTCTCAAAAATGAGTATATTGAAGAGGCATTACAGGATTTGCCAACCTAAGCAAAGATTGGGAATTGCACTCGATCCTTTTGGCGCCGGATGCCCGGCGCCAAGATACCCAGATTAAGGCAATATTAGTCGACTCGTTCGACCTGGATATGGCCTTGAACATCAAACGATTCCTGCTCAATTAACTTCTCGGCCTGCTCCTCAATGTCGAAGCGGTACTGCTCAAACAGCATGATTGCCTGCTCACTGTTGTTAATCTTCTCTGCCGCAAGATGCTCCAATACCTTTTGCCCTATATAGCAGTCAATCACGACCCCTTGTTGCTGCGCCGTAAAATGGATCGCGTTTAGGCTTGGCTCCCAGCTTAGATGTTCGGTAAATATGATGCTTTGATTCATGGCTTTTCACTCCTATCGCCATTAAGGATCATGACATTGCCGTTAACTCGCTACGCAACTTATCAATGACAGGCTGCACCTCGGGTTCAACCCCACGCCAGATGGCGAAACTTTTCGCGGCCTGCCCCACTAGCATGCCTAGCCCATCAATCGTCATGGCAACCCCTAGATCACTCGCCCATCGATTAAAGGCGGTAACCTCACGGCCATACATCATATCGTAGCAGACCGAATGTGGATCAATGATAGCCTCTGGCAGTGCTGGCAACTCACCGCTCAAACTTGCAGAGGTAGAGTTGATCACCAGATCGAAGCTGTGGGTCAGCTCGGCTAAGGTTTTCGCCTCGACTGGTCCATAAGTATTAAAGGTGGCCGCTAGCTGCTCCGCCTTACTCTGAGTACGATTATGAATTGCCAAAGACTTTATGCCAGCATTCAGTAACGGCAATATGGCACCACGGGCTGCGCCACCAGCACCTATAAGCAGCACGCTTTTCCCACTTAATGATCCTAGGTGACGGGTTAAATCGGCAACCAATCCCAGGCCATCGGTGTTATCTCCCTTAATACGACCATCTGGTAACAGGCTCAGAGTATTGACTGCGCCGGCAAGCTTAGCCTCCTGTCCAAGACAGTCGCACAGGGCAAAGGCCTGCTCTTTGAATGGCAGGGTCACATTGGCTCCCTTACCACCTTTAACGAAAAAGGTCTGCAAAGACTCTGCAAAGCCATCCAGCGGCGCCAAAATCGCTTCATAGGAGACAGACTCTCCGGTAGAGGCGGCAAACATTTGATGAATAAAAGGGGATTTACTATGGCCTATGGGGTGACCAAACACCGCGTACCTATCCGGCGTGACCTCTTGCGTCATGGGAAACTCGTCTCTGTGACTCCTGATGCCCTCAGTCTACTGAGCTTTTCTCGCTAAGCAAAGGGCATAGCCATGCATTATCTTCACAGGCATCCAGATTGATTGCTGACGGAGAATAGGCTAGTGTGCCGCTCAACGACACCCTTTAGAGCATGAGATACGGCGAGAGAGTCAGATGAAGTGGTTAAAAAAGTTGATAACTAAACCTGCGACCGAACGGGATCCACAGCAATCCAACGCCTACGATAGGATTGGTGGTGAAAAGGTGATTCGAGCGCTCGCCAAACAGTTCTACCATCAGATGCAAACCAATCCTGAGACGCAGAGCTTACTTGCCATGCATAGCGCACCAATTGCCGAATCTGAGCAGAAGCTGTTTGAATTTCTGAGTGGCTGGCTAGGGGGCCCGCAGCTGTATCATCAACGTCATGGTCACCCGGCGCTACGTGCCAGACATATGCCCTTTAGCATAGATGAAGCGATGCGCGATCAATGGCTTCTGTGCATGGAGCGAGCCCTGGCGATAGAGATAAAAGAACCGCAACATAGAGAAGCGATCTACCAGGCGATATCCACACTGGCCGACCACATGCGCAACCAATGATGTTGTCGCTGTGATAGAAAAAGGGCTCAATCGAGCCCTTTATTATTCTAGAGGGCTTACGCCTCTAACCACTCTCTTGGCGTTAGAAAATCTGTATAGAGTTTGGCTTCAGGGCTGCCCGCCTCTGGCGTGTAGGCATATTGCCAGCGCACCAACGGCGGCATAGACATCAGGATAGACTCGGTGCGCCCGCCGGTTTGCAGGCCAAAGAGTGTGCCTCTGTCGTACACTAAGTTAAACTCCACGTAACGACCACGACGATAAAGCTGGAAGTCACGCTCGCGCTCACCATACGCGGTCTCTTTGCGCTTCTCAACGATAGGCGCATAAGCTTTTAAGAAACCCTCACCCACCGCCTGCATAAAGGCAAAGCTGTTTTCAAACCCAGGCTCGTTAAGATCGTCGAAGAAGAGTCCGCCGACACCACGGGTCTCGTTACGATGGGGCAGGAAGAAATACTCGTCGCACCACTTCTTATATTTCGGATAAACGTCCTCACCGAAAGGCTCACATAACGCCTTGGCGCTCTGATGCCAAGCCACGACATCCTCTTCAAATGGGTAATAGGGGGTTAGGTCGAAACCGCCACCAAACCACCAGACAGGATCGGCGCCCTCTTTTTCGGCAATAAAGAAACGTACATTGGCATGGGTTGTCGGAACATATGGGTTATTGGGGTGGATAACCAATGAGACGCCCATGGCTTCGAAACTGCGTCCGGCCAATTCGGGGCGATGGGCTGTCGCCGATGCAGGCATGGCCGCCCCCGTGACATGGGAAAAGTTAACTCCCGCCTGCTCAAATACCTTGCCCTGTGTCAGTACACGACTCGTGCCACCACCGCCCTCTTCGCGCGTCCAGGAATCAGCCACAAATTTGGCCTCACCGTCGAGTTGTTCCAAACCGTCACAAATCCTTTGCTGCAGTTCGAGTAAGAAGGCTTTGACTTGAGTGGCATCGGGCTTCATAAAAATTCCTTGTTATGGTTATCGTAAAATTTTACCGCTAATCACATCGATAATGGTGGATGGCTTTGGCTCTGCACCCAGACTTCCTGCCACCAGCCCATCTATCTTGCCATCAAACTGCCTGATCACCTCTTGCGCAGTCATGGCTGGATCTTCGCCGGTCAAGTTGGCGCTGGTCGAGACGATGGGCTTACTCAGGGCCTGGCATAACGCCTGCACGCCAGCATGGTTGGAGACTCGTACCGCCAGTGAATCGAACTGGCCACTCAACAGCTTGGATAACCCTGGCTGCTTGGGCATGATAAAGGTGAATGGACCCGGCCACTTGCTAAAGGCAAACTCTAGCTGCTGCTCAGTGAGCACAGACTGATCGATATAGGGTGTCAATTGAGAAAAGTCGCTGGCGACCAGAATCAATCCCTTTTGCCAGGGGCGCTGCTTCAAATCCAGCAGCTTCTGAATCGCCTCATCATTGTCGGGATCACAACCCAGCCCATAAACGGCTTCGGTCGGATAGGCAATAACGCCTCCCTGCATAACCGTTTCAACCAGGGCACAAGGATCTTGCTGTAACATGTCATCCTACCTTGCAGTGTTCAATCAGGGTCAACTTGACCATATTTGTCGAGATTATACAGACAAAGCTAATACGAACAATGCTGGAAAGCCGCTTAAGGCAGAGGACGTTTATACTTGCAAGCCTTTTGCGGGCATTCGAGACGCATCCCCGCAGCGCCCTTGCGTTCAACCAAAAGACCGAAACCGCAGTCGGGGCAGGTTTCCTTCACCGGAGGGTAATTCACCAAAAACTTGCACTTAGGATAGGCACTACAGGCGTAAAAGCTTTTACCGAAACGGCTGGTTCTATGTTCCATAACGCCCTTATGACAGCTAGGACAGGGAATCGCCTCGGCCTGATCTTCCTGATCATGCTTCTCGATATGTTTACAGTCTGGATATCGGGTACAACCGATGAAAATACCAAAGCGACCCGATTTCACCGCCAATTCGGCGCCACACTCCGGGCACTCAGAACCTTCGATCACCTGGGTCTCAATAGACTCATGGTGCACCAAGGGGCGGGTATAGTCACAACTTGGATAGTTGTTGCAGCCAATGAAACCACCATGCTTACTGTTTTTTACCGACAGCTCACAACCACACTTAGGACAGAGTTCATACTCTTTCTCAAGCGCATGCTCGTGTGAACTGAACAGCTGATCATCTATCTTGGACATGGTTTTCTCTGCAAACTTGGATGCTGGCCATTTTACCAAGCTCGGCATCACCTTGGGAATCTAATCTAGGGTTAATTATAACTAGTCTTCTTTGTCGCATTGAAATATATTGTATGCAAAATAACAAGGAGACTCTATGCTTCACCCATCACTTCGCGCGCTTTTACTTCTCGGGCCTAGCCTATTACTCGGCTGTAGCACAACCCCTCCGCAGCCAAGCCCTGCTTTCACTGACGAACTGCGCGCCTTGCCTCAACAACAACTCTTTAGTCATGATAATCCTTTGCTCGATAAGGCCAGCTTCGAGCGGTCTGTGCAAGCCATAAACCAGCGTCAGGATGAGGAGAGCCTCGACGCTCTGCTCTATTACCTTAGGGCTTTTAGCTATTTCGGTCCCACTGATACGCTGACCGACACTGACTACGCCGCACTCACGAGTGCGCTGAGTCAATTGGGCAGAAGCAAGCTGATCGCTCAATCACCCAGATTGCAGGAGCATTTTGCCGTCACCCTATATCGTTACTACGACAATGATGAACACGCCGAGCAGCTAGGTAGATTGTTGCCTTTGCTCAACCAGCAACTCGCACGCACCAGCAAGCAATCGCCGAGTCAGGCCTCAGATTATGCACTCTGGGAGACCTTGAGAGCCTATGGCATGCTACTGAACGTTGCGCGCAAACAACCTGATGGCGCACTCAATCAGCAATTGATTGCCGCCGAGCTGGATAAGCCCCTGCTCGACTATGCGGCCTCACCACTCAGTCTGCGCGATCAGCAAGATTGGCCCAGAGCCAATGCCTATTGGGCACTGGGGTTATACCGTCTGGCGCTACCCAGCAGCGAAGAGGGAAAAACGACCGCAGCCGAACAGGCACTAGACGATGCCATGGCCAGGCTCGCCGAAAGGGATGTTGCCCAGCGGGGAGATGCCGCCAAGACTACCTATACCTTGGGCTATCATGTTAATGCCTTCGCCGGGCAGGAAGCCTGTATAAACCGCAGCACGATTTGCCAGATCCCTGAGCTGTCGCAAATCTTGCCGATACGCCATCAATGCTCAGAGAGCCTGTATATCTTGGCGCAAGATCTGACGCCAGAAGAACTGTCGATTAGCTGTACTAAGCTCACCTCACAGGAGGCAAACTTTCATCAACTCCTTAAGACTCAACACCAAGCGACAGCCAATGATTACAATAATGCGCTGCAGGTGGTGGCCTTTAAAAACTGGAGTCAGTACAACGCCTATGGTCAGCTTCTGTTTGATATCAGCACAGATAACGGCGGCATGTATATCGAGGGCACACCGTCGAACCCTGACAATCAGGCCAGCTTCTTTGCCTATCGCCAGTATTGGATTGCGCCCGAGTTTGCCATCTGGAATCTCAACCATGAGTATATCCATTACCTTGACGGCAGATTCGTGAAATATGGCGGTTTCGGCCACTTCCCTAGCAAGTTGGTGTGGTGGTCGGAAGGGCTGGCCGAATACGTATCCAAGGGTAACGACAATCCATCGACCCTAAAGGTAATTAAAGCCAAACTCACTGAGGCGCCGGATCTTAAAACCATCTTCGCCACTGAATATAAGGATGGCCTCGACAGAACCTACAAGTGGAGTTACATGGCCATTCGATTCCTGGCCGAACATCACCCTGAAGCTTTAGTAAAACTTAGTCACTACCTAAAGACAGATTACTTCGAAGGGTATGAGAAACTGCTCAATGAGCTAAGTAAGGAACAAGCGGCCTTCTCAAACTGGTTGGCTGATCAGGTCGCCGATTTTAACGAGGGCGAAAGCGACAACACGCCCAAGATCAACAAACTCAATCGCTACGCCTATCGTAACTACCTGATGCCGGCCCATCTTAAATTAAATGAAGCGCATCAACACTTTTAGCCTGCCATTAAAAAAGGAGGCCCAGGCCTCCTTCTCTATATCCGAATCGAGTTTATTAAGAGTGTAACCGACCGTCAGGCTGTTCAAAGATCAGATCTTCCATCTGTTCATAGGCCGACTCATTGCCCGGTACATTAAACAACACCATCAGGATCACCCACTTAAGATCTTCTAAAATCAGTGCTGGCTCATCCAGCTCCATTACACGATCGATCACCATCTCGCGCAGCTCGACATTCAGCACCTTAATCTGCTCTAAGAAGAGTAAGAAGCCACGACACTCAACGTCTAACTTATCCATCTCGGCCTGAGTATAGATACGGAAAGAGTGTTGATCATGATTACATAGGTAGGGTTGATCACTTTCTTGTAGCGACGCCAAGTGTTCCAACCAGGCCAACGCCTTGATGATCGCAGATTGATGAAAACCAGCGCGTGTCAGCTCTTGGGTTAACTCGTCTTCATCGACCAGTAACTCGACCTCACTGTGCACATAGTTTTCAAATAGATACATGAGGATATCGAACATGGCTAGCTCCTCTTAAGTCTTATATAACCACCGGGTACAGCTGAAACCCAACCTTGTAGTTCAAGTTCAAGCAACTGCTCTAATACTAGCTCTATCGTTTTTCCACTATGCTCGACCACCACATCTAATGGTGTGGCCTCATAACCTACACTAGCTAACAGCGAGGCAAATGGCAAATCAGAAGCTAACTCCTCCCCTATATGGTGACGACGATGCAACTCTTCAAGGTGAAAGTTTGATAAAGCTGCAACCTCTTCAATAATATCGGCGACGCACTCCACTAATTTAGCGCCATCTCGTAACAAATCATGACAGCCTTGGTGATCCCCTGCCAAGATATTACCCGGCACAGCAAACACCTCTCGACCCTGTTCAAGCGCCAAACGCGCAGTGATAAGCGAACCACTCTTACGCGCCGCTTCGACGACAACCACACCAAGTGACAGCCCGCTAATGATGCGATTACGCTTGGGGAAATTGCCGGCATAGGGTTTCACTTGGGGCCAAAACTCACTGATCACACAACCCGACTGCTGAATCTTGTCATAAATGGGCCTGTGACGCTTAGGATAAACAACCTCTACTCCGGTCCCAAGCACGGCCAGGGTAACGCCATTTGCATCCAGCACGCCCTGGTGCGCAGCGCCATCTATCCCGGCCGCCATACCGCTGGTGACGCCAATGCCGCTCGCCGCCAACTCTTGCGCCAGTTGATAGCTTACCGCTAATCCTGATTGCGAAGCCGCACGGCTGCCAACCATGGCGATGCTAGGTAACATTAAGGCATTGAGATCGCCTTTAACAAAAAGCACTGGCGGAGGATCGCAAATCTGTAGGAGTAGACTGGGATAAAAAGGATCTTGAGGGCAAAGCAGATGATGATGGGGCGCGGCGTCTTGCCAATCTAACGCTTGTTCGACCAGCGAAAAGTCAGGCGATAGCGCCCCTTTTAATAGTCGCTCAGGCAAGGGCAATGCATCGGGTTCATGCTCCAGTCTTTGCCTGAGCTCCGCTACATCCATGTAGTTTAATAATTGTTTCACCCGGGCCGGTCCTAACCCGGGTACAGCACAAACAACTAGCCAATCGACCAGTTTTGTTTCAATGGCACTACTCGCTTGCTAACAGGGTATCCGGTTGCACCAACTTGTCATGCACGCGCACCGGCTTCTCATTGATCAGAATAAGCCCCATGCTGACTCGGTCAAATACCTTAAACACCATGAGTTTGCCACGATAGATATCAGGCATCTTCACTGCATTATCAGACGAGATACTGGCCAACATCTGTTCATAGGCACTGCGGTCGGTCGGCTGCACTGGCTTACCTTCACCGTCGATAACGACCTCGGCACCATCTCGGAAGATTGAGAACACATGGCCGGGCTCGACACCATCTTGGCTGCCACGGTCGATATAGACCACATCGAGTTTGCCCATTTCACGCGTATCTTTATCGGATGCGAGCACTGTGCCCGGCGTAGTCGCGGCCTTAGGCATAAAGTAGGCTGACATCAAAGAGTCATCCTCAATAGGCAGTACCCGATAACCCGCCTTGGTCTCACGCATATTGCTCAGGAGACGTACTTTAGAGACAGGTCCAGACTCGATCACTCGGCCGCTGGCGGTCAAAATCACCTCCAGTCCCAAATCATCGCCAGACTCTGCATCTTCAAACTGACGACCCTTGGCGTAAACACCAAATTTGTCACCCAGAGTCAACTCACCTTGGACATAGATAACATCGTCAGTCACATGGTGCCTAGACTCACTCTCGCCGCCCATAACCATAGGTTGTTCATCGAACCACTCGTCGTCAACCACACGGTTTTGCACCAGATAGGGCTGAATCAGGCTAAGGTCTACGGCAGGAATCGCGCCACCTTTGGGCAAGACACGTCCTTCGGGACTCTTGCGAACATGAGGCTTGACGACCAACCTAGGTTCACCGTCGATAAAGACTAATGTCAGCCTGTCTCCTGGATAGATAAGGTGCGGGTTGGCGATCTGTGGGTTGGCCCCCCAGAGCTTAGGCCAACGCCAAGGGTCCTTAAGAAAATGAGCTGATATATCCCAAAGGGTATCGCCTTTCTGCACCACATACGAATCGGGATGACCGGACTTCAATGTCAAGGTATCCGCGACAACTAACGAACTACTAAAAATCATTAAACCGAGTAAAATTAGTCGTTTCATGGGGGTATCCATGCTGTTTGCCCTTTATATAGAGCTTTTACTGTTATTGAATGCCACTAAGGATTAAAATTAACCCATTAGCCTAAGTCAGTATAACCAACTGTCTCGAATTTGACAGACTTGTTAAGAGTTTATGTATGAGTTTACTAAAAGTTTTACGCTTTCCCGATGAGCGCTTACGCACGATTGCCAAGCCAATTACAGAATTTAACGCTGAGCTTCAGACACAAATCGATAATATGTTCGAAACCATGTATGAAGAGAAGGGAATTGGTCTGGCAGCGACCCAGGTTGATTATCATCATCAATTAATCGTCATGGACCTGCAAGATGACGTAGAACGCCCTAAGGTTTTCATTAATTTGGAGATAATTGATAAAAGTGGCGATTTTTGCAACGAAGAAGGTTGTCTGTCGGTGCCCGGCATCTACGCCAAAGTCGACCGTGCCGAATTTGTCACCATCAAAGCGTTGGACAGAGATGGCAACGAGTTCACTTTAGAGGCTGATGGCCTATTCGCTATCTGCCTGCAACATGAGCTTGACCACCTCAATGGCAAACTGTTTGTTGACTACCTCTCGCCCCTCAAGCGTCAGCGTATCAAACAGAAACTCGAAAAAGCCGCTCGCCTCGAAGCCAAACAAGGATAAGCCTCATTTGAAACCACTCAAGATACTCTTTGCGGGCACGCCAGATTTTGCGGCACGCCATTTACAAGCGTTAATCGATTCAGAACATCAGGTTATCGGGGTTTACTCCCAACCAGACCGACCTGCGGGCCGAGGCAAGAAGCTACAGGCCAGCCCGGTAAAGGCCTTGGCACTCGAGCATGATATCCCCGTCTACCAGCCCGTGAGCCTGAGAAACGAGGAAGCCCAGGCAGAACTCGCTGCTCTCGGTGCCGACATCATGGTGGTTGTCGCCTATGGGCTTATCTTACCCCAGGTAGTACTCGACACTCCAAGACTGGGTTGTATCAATGTTCATGGTTCAATTTTGCCCCGCTGGCGCGGCGCAGCGCCGATACAAAGAGCGCTTTGGGCGGGCGATGAAGCAACGGGGGTGACCATAATGCAGATGGATATCGGCCTGGATACTGGCGATATGCTGCTTAAGACCCACCTGCCTATCGAAGACAGTGACACCTCTGCCAGCCTGTATGAGAAACTGGCCGAGCAGGGGCCAAGCGCCCTGATTCAGGCGCTAGAAGGTCTGGCCGAAGGCAGTCTCACACCCGAGCCACAAGATGAAGCCTTAGCCAACTACGCCGAGAAACTCAGCAAAGAAGAGGCATTGATTGACTGGCGCAAGCCGGCGCAGCAGTTGTGGCGTGAAGTCCGCGCCTTTAATCCTTGGCCCGCCAGCCACTTTCCTCACCAAGATGCCGTGGTCAAGGTATGGCAGGCCAGCGTGTCTCACGACACAAGCCAGCAGGCCCCTGGCACTATCATCAGCGCGGATAAGCAGGGCATAGCGGTGGCCACTGGCGAAGGCGCGCTCATCCTTGAGGTGATGCAGCTGCCGGGTAAGAAAGCCATGCCGGTCGCCGACATACTCAATTCCCGTGGTGACTGGTTTACACCTGGCACGCAACTGCAAGGTGTCGAGACGTCAGACGAGGCGAAGGCATGAAGAATCTACGTGCCCTAGCCGCTCATGTCGTCTTTCAAGTATTGGAAAAAGGGGTTTCTCTGTCGGTGGCCTTGCCGGAACAGCAACAGCGACTCTCGAGCGGCAAAGACAAGGCGCTACTGGCCGAACTCTGCTACGGCGTGATGCGCCACCTACCTCAGCTCGATAAGCTGGTGAGTGATTGCATGAGCAAGCCGCTCAAAGGCAAGCAGCGGATCGTGCACCAATTATTACTTGTCGGCTGTTATCAACTCTACTTTACCCGCATCCCGAGCCACGCGGCGATCTCTGAGACAGCCGAAGCCTGTCGTCAGCTCAAGTTTGAGGGACTGGTCAAGGTAGTCAACGGCGTACTGCGTAATCTGCAGCGTAACCAGAAACCACTGCCAGAAGATAATGAGACGCTAGCCTTTAACACTCCCGCCTGGTTGATCAAACGCCTCAAGGCCGCCTATCCAGACAGCTGGCAAGAAGTGATCGCCCAGAGCCATCAACGCCCGCCTATGTGGCTGCGTAACAATCAGTTATCCCAGAGCCGGGAACACTATCTGGCACAGCTGGCCGAACAGGAGATAGGGGCAACAGCAGGAATGAGTGACAACGCTATTCTGCTAGAGAGTCCAAAAGATGTTAGCCTGCTACCCGGCTTTGCTGACGGCGCAGCCTCGGTACAAGATGGTGCCGCTCAGTGGGCCGCCAGTCTGTTAGCTCCCCAAGCTAATGAGCTGATTCTCGATGCCTGCGCCGCCCCTGGCGGCAAGAGCTGTCATCTGCTGGAAAGTGAGCCAAGCATAGAGCTGGTTGCGGTCGATTTCGATGCCAAACGCCTGGAGCGGGTGCAGCAGAACCTTGACAGATTAAACCTTAAAGCCAAGTTAGTGCATGGCGACGCCGCCAAGATAGACACCTGGTGGCAGGGCGATAAATTTGATCGCATCCTGCTGGACGCACCTTGCTCCGCCACAGGCGTGATCCGTCGTCATCCCGACATCAAGTGGCTCAGAAAGCAGGCCGATATCGAAGAGCTGGCCACATTGCAGTCACAAATTTTGGATCATTGCTGGCAGTGGCTTAAACCCGGTGGCACACTCTTGTATGCTACATGCTCAATTTTACCGCAAGAAAACGCCGAGCAGATCGACGCATTCTTAGCGAGAACCCAAGACGCAACCCTGGTTCCTATCGCACAACAACAAAACCGCGATGACATTGGCTGGCAAATCATACCTGGCCAGGACAATATGGATGGGTTTTACTACGTTCGCTTGGTTAAGGGATAACGTTAGGCTATGAAAATTATCATATTAGGTGCAGGTCAGGTCGGCGGTACATTAGCGGAAAACCTGGTTGGTGAAAACAACGATATCACCATAGTCGACAATGACCGCGAACGGCTGCGCTCGCTGCAGGACAAGTATGACTTGCGCGTCGTGCTGGGCCATGGTGCCCACCCAGGCGTCCTCAAGGACGCCGGCGCCGAAGACGCCGATATGTTAATTGCCGTAACCAACAGCGATGAATGCAACATGGCGGCCTGCCAGATAGCTTATTCCCTTTACGGTACCCCCACTAAGATCGCCCGTATCCGCTCGGAGCAGTACCTGGCGCTAAGAGACAAACTCTTTATCGACAGCGAAACCAAGCAAAGCGAAAATCGCCCGCGCGGTGGCTTCATCATAGATGAATTGATCGCCCCCGAGCAGCTGGTGACCTCCTACATTCGCCGTCTGGTGGAATACCCTGGCGCCCTGCAGGTGCTGGAGTTTGCCGAAGGGCGCTTAAGCCTAGTGGCCGTGCGCGCTTACTACGGCGGCCCCTTGGTGGGCAACGCTCTGGCTGCCCTGCGCGAACATATGCCTAATATTGATACCCGTGTCGCCGCCATTTTCAGACAAGGGCGTCCGATCATGCCACGCGGCACCACCATCATTGAGGCGGACGATGAGGTCTTCTTCGTCGCCGACAGCCGCCACGTGCGCGCAGTGATGAGTGAGATGCAGAAGCTGGATAATACCTATCGCAACATCATGATTGCCGGTGGCGGTAACATAGGGCTGGGGCTGGCCAAACAGCTGCAACGCAATCACGCCGTCAAGTTGATCGAACACAAACAGGAGCGTGCCGAAGCACTGTCGGAAAAACTGGAAAATACCACAGTTTTTTGTGGTGACGCCTCAGATCAGGAGCTGCTGCTCGAAGAGCATATCGACCAAACCGACGTGTTTATTGCGGTCACCAACGATGACGAGGCCAATATCATGGCCGCCTTGCTAGCCAAACGCATGGGCGCCAAGAAGGTGATGGTATTGATCCAACGTGAGGCCTATGTGGATATCGTCCAAGAGGCCAATATCGATATTGCCATCTCGCCACAGCAGGCAACCATTTCGGCGCTGCTGACCCATATTCGTCAGGGGGATATCTGTAACGTCTACTCCTTGAGACGCGGCGCCGCCGAAGCGATCGAAGCCATCGCCCACGGCGACCCCAGCACCTCTAAAGTGGTGGGCAAGCAGGTCAGCGAGATCAAGCTGCCTCCCGGCACCACCATAGGCGCTATCGTCCGCGATGACGAAGTATTGATGGCCCACGACAAGACAGTTATCGAGCAAGGCGACCACGTGATCCTCTTCCTGGTGAACAAGAAGTTTATCGGCGAAGTTGAAAAACTATTCCAGCCTAGTGCATTCTTCTTCTAAGCCAAGAAGATGCAAAGACTCAACCCGAGATGCTAAATTACCGGCCGCTACTCTTCATCTTAGGCGTGTTTTTATCGACCCTGACCGCCTTTATGTTTATCCCACTGGTCTTCGCCTTAATCTATGGCGAAGAGACCGTGGGCGCCTTTATGATAGCCTCGCTGGTCACTGGCACCTGCGCCAGTGCCTGCATGCATCAGGGGCAAAGTGAAGATATTCGTCTGAATATCCGCGATATGTTTCTGCTCACCAGCCTGACCTGGTTTATCGTCAGCCTCTTTGCGGCCATGCCCTTCACCCTCTATCACGGCATCAATTACACAGACGCTTTCTTCGAGACCATGTCAGGGATCACCACCACAGGGTCTACCGTGCTCTCGGGCCTAGACAACATGGATCATAGTATTCTGATTTGGCGCTCCCTGTTGCAGTGGCTGGGGGGGATAGGCTTTATCGTGATGGCGGTGGCCATTCTGCCCTTTCTCAACGTCGGTGGTATGCGGCTGTTTCGTACCGAATCCTCCGACTGGAGCGATAAGGCCGTGCCTCGCACCCAAGATATGGCCAAGCACCTCTTCTATGTCTACATCATACTGACCGTCTGCTGCGGCTTGGCTTATCATCTAGCTGGCATGAACTGGTTTGAGGCGATCAACCATGCCATGACGACTCTCTCTACCGGCGGTTACTCCACCTCAGATAGTTCCATGGCAGCCTTCTCTAAGCCCGCGCACTGGGTCGGTACTATCTTCATGGCGGCCGGCGGCTTGCCCCTATTGATGTTCGTTCACAGCCTGTCCCAAAAGTCACTACGGATTTGGGACGATGCCCAGGTGAAGGGGTATCTCATTTTCCTGGCATTCGTCTCCTGTAGCCTGGCCTTCTGGCTCTATCATGGACACGATATGACAGCGGCCGATGCCCTGCGGCTGGCCAGCTTTAACGTGGTCTCAGTGGTCACCACCACAGGTTATGGCCTGACCGACTACACCGCCTGGGGCGCCTTAGCCAACGTGGCCTTCCTTTTCTTGATGTTTGTCGGTAGCTGCTCGGGATCAACTTCGGGCGGGATTAAAATCTTCCGTTTTCAAATAGCCATCGCCATCATGCGCGAACAGTTAAAACAGCAGTTCCATCCCAATGGTATCTTCAAGGAGCGCTACAACAGCCGCCCCATTACCGAGGATATCGTGCGTTCCCTCGTCACCTTTATTCTGCTGTTTATGCTAGTGATCGTGCTGTTATCAGTGATCTTGGTATCGACGGGACTCGACCCCACCACTAGCTTCACCGGCGCGGTGACGGCGGTGACCAATGTGGGACCCGGGCTTGGGCCAGTGATCGGCCCGGCGGGGAACTTCTCCAGCCTGCCAGATATTGCCAAGTGGTCATTGGCCATCGGCATGCTGCTGGGGCGCTTGGAGATCCTGACGGTGGCAGTACTCTTCCACCCCAACTTTTGGAAATACTAAACGCGATACTGACCCCAAAGGGCTTGCTGCTCAGGGGTTAAGAAGGTCCAGGCCAGCACGCGGGTCAACTTGTTACCTTGAGCCATCTCCAGCGTCTTCACCTGTTTAGCACCGACTCGCTCGAGCTGCCGATAACAGGGCTTAAGGTTTTCCTTCTTCGACACCAAGGAGGTAAACCAGAGGCACTGAGTCGCAAACGCCTGACTCTCGCTGATCATCTGGCTGAGAAAAGCCTGTTCTCCGCCTTCACGCCAAAGCTCGGCCTTCTGACCGCCAAAATTCAACTTAGGCTTATTTGCAGCCACCTCATGACCTTTAGCCCGTTTATTGGCTGCCAGATTCTTCAGCTTACGGTCGCTGCCTCGACTCGCCTCTTCCAGCGAGCCATGAAAAGGAGGATTACACAGGGTCAGGTCGAATCTGTCTTGCGCCGTGATGATACCGGTAAATATCTGCTTGGCGTCTCGCTGCTGACGCAGACTCAGCTTACCTTCGAGAGAAGGATTGTTATCTATTATCTGCGCAACGTTCGCCAAGGAGACTGGGTCTATGTCGCTGGCCACAAACCGCCAACCATAGACCTGACTCCCCAGCAGCGGATAGATGCCATTGGCACCCGTGCCAATATCAAGAACGACCACTCGCTCCCCTCTGGGCACCTTCGTCACATTAGCCACCTTGCCTTTGCCGCCCTTGTTCGAAGGAGCCGATTCGGCCAGGAGATCCGCCAGATAATGCAGATAATCCACTCGACCAGGAATAGGCGGGCAGAGAAAACCTTCGGGAACATCCCAATAGTTCAGCCCATAATGCAGCCTAAGCAGCGCCAGATTGAGCAGTTTCACCGCCTTAGGATCGGCAAAATCGATAGACAAGTTGCCATAAGGGTTGGGGCGAACATAGGGCTTAAGCGCCGGCGTGGCCTCTACCAGCGCATTAAAATCATAACCCTGAGCGTGTAGATTACGCTTATGCAGCCCCTTGGGCTGACGGGGAGCCTTGTCTGATGTGGCCTTAAGCTTGGGCTTTGGGAGCGGCTTTGACTTAGACGGCTTAGACGTCTTAGAGGTCAACTTTTGAGAGACAGATTTTTTTGCGCCAGGGCGCGCAGGTTTGCGAGAGAGGGTCATCAAGAAGATCCCGGCTGCACACGCTGGCATGCAGCCCAAAAAACATTAATCGTACAGATATTTAGTAAACAGCAGGTTGACGACAAGCGGCCGACCTATCTCCAGCTCCAACAGGCGGTTAAGCGTGTCATAACACTCGCGGCGGATCTCCTCTTTTCCCGTCAAAGATTTCACCTTGTCCTCAGTCTGCGCACCTAATATCTCTATGATGGCGGCGCGTAATAGCGGATCATGATGCTCTAAAACGATCAGATCTTCCGGCGCCTTGACCATTAACTCGACGCTGATCTTCACAAATCCCAACTTCTTACGGTTGGAAATATAGTTAGTCACAATATCTGGCTCGAAACCATAATAAGCATAGGTATCGATCACCTCTTCCTCTTCGGCAAAGGCACCCAGACTCACTACACTTGTCACCAACAGCAGCATAAGCAGCGCAAACTTTTTCATATCAGACGAATACTCCGTTCATTATTTGATTGCCAACACCCGCTTTTCAGCTTGGCCGATACCTTATTAACGGCATTAAGACGTAAGGCTTTAATTACCGACATCAAAGCCTCATCGTGATAAACTGCTGAGGTTTTTGAGTATTGTACCGAGAATTTAATGAGTGTGACTAGGTTAAGCTTTCCCTATGGCGAATCCATTCAATGGCATTCACCGGATCAAATTCCCCAACTTCCCCCAACACCCTTTAGGGAATGGCTGTTAGCTTCAGGTAGTTTAACTCAAAAACTCAAGTCTCACTGCACCCAATTTGAGGTTAAGGTACTGGGCGAGGATATGTTATCGCCCTTCCCAGGCGAACTTCCCGAGCAACAACCCGCCTGGATCCGCGAGGTGCTGCTCTGTCTCGACAATATTCCCTGGGTATTTGCCCGCACCTTAGTACCCGGCACCATGATGGACAAGGCCCAAGATAACTTCTTAAACTTGGGCACCCGTCCACTGGGCGAGCTGTTGTTTACCAGCGGCGACTTCACCCCAGGCAAGATAGAGGTCAGTCAGTTTACTGCCTGCAACTCCCTGGCTAACTTGATCGACTCACTGAGTCAAGATAGCCAGCAGCCCCTCTGGGGACGCAGACGCTACTTTAGCCACCAGGCGCAGCAGTTGATCGTCAGCGAAATATTTCTGCCCAAAGCGCGACAACTGATCGAAAGACTGCCATAAAAAAACGCCTCTTAATGAGGCGTTTTTCTTTAGCTTCGACGCCGCAGACCTAGCAGCATCAGCAGGGATAAGCTGAGCCAACCAAGGCTACCACCACCTGAGTCTTGCTTAACTTCTGGCTCAACCACGGGCGGCTGCACTACCGGAGCGGTCACGGTCAACGTCAGGCTCTTACTCGACTTATTATTGGCCTCATCGTTTACCGTCAGAATAACAGTGTAAGCCCCACCTGCACTATAGGTGTGTGTCGGCGAGGTCGCCGTGCTCGTCTGTCCATCACCAAACGACCAGTGATAACTTAGGTTTCCAACCCCTTGGCTAGACAGATTACTAAAGGTCACGGTCAGGTCGCTGGCCTGATAGCTAAATTCGGCCAACGGTTTGATCACCACTGTCACTTGCGTGTTAGCCGTTACCGACTCACCCGCACCATCGGTTACCGTCAGGGTGACCTGATAACTGCCCGATGACAGATATACATAGGTTGGCGCTGATGCTGTACTAGCGGCACCACTCACACCAAAGTTCCAGGCATACTGATAGTTGCCGTCACCACCGGTCACGTTAGCACTAAAGCTAACACTCGCCCCCTGCTGTGAGGTAGTGATCGCGGCGCTGAGCGACTCGGGGGCTGGCGGCGGAGCCTGAGTACCGGAATACTCGAAGCGCACCTTGGCACTGCTGGAATCCTCACTCTGTGTCACGACCTCCATAGTCAGTCCCAATTCAGGCAATATGATGCCCGACTGCGGTTTCAGCGGCGCACTATAATCCTGGCTATCATCGAACAGGCTATTGCCGGCTAGATGGGTATCACCAAAAAAGGTGGATTGATTGTATAGGCTAAAGGTGGCGTCACGGATCTGAGTCGCCGTGCCATTGGTGCCGATAAGCATCTGATCTGCATCGACCACACCTATCAGGCCGCTACCAGGATGGCTGCTGGAGTTGTTGTCTGACTCGTTAAAGTTCTCCAGCCACAACAAGACCCCTGGCTCATAGACATGGCTCTTCAAGCCCACATCGACGCCATTATAGCTGCGCAGCTGCACCAGATAACGACGTGGCTTACCTGGGCGGGTATTATCGATACGGGCAAAGCCGCCGGTTAACGCCTTAGCGCCCGCTTCTTCGGCGCCATCGCTATACACCACAGTATCACCGTCAAGCAGCTTCAGCTCATCGAATACAAAGCCATAGTCACCCACCGCCTCATCGGTAAAATAGACCACACTGATCTGGCGATCGCTGCTACCTGCATAGGCACTTAGGTCAAAGCTCAATTCTACCCAGGCATCGCTGCCTTCGGCGCCCGACACATCCGCAGATTTCCCCGTGATGATATTTTTCGCATTATTGATGCTGTTACTCGCCTTAGTGAGATTGCCCACTAACGGCACATCACCCACCTTCACCTGCACATAGTCGTAATCTGTCTCGATACTCCAGTGAGCCTTCATCTTTAGCGTCAGCTTGCTACTGGCCGGAAAATCCAGGCTAAACGAGGCCGCAGTGCTGAGCAGATGGCCCTGACCCGAATAATACTGATAGCTGCCGGCATAGGGCTGCTTAAAGGGAATATTGTCTACCGGTAGGGGAATAGATATCTGGTTAACCTGATTGGCATTTACCGCCTCGACCAGCTGCACCTCCTGGCCACCAGCAGGGATAGACGCTAGGTCCACCTGAGTCTCATTTATCCACTTACCCTTGTACTTGTTTTGCAGATAGGAGCGGGCATAAGGGCTAAAGCCTACGGGTTCACTGCCAGGAATACTGCCGGTCCAGCTACCACCAGACATGATAGACCAGGAGCCGACGGGCGAGCCGTCGCCACTGTTACTGGTATCATATTCATCCGGCAGGCCAAGATCATGGCCAAACTCGTGCACTACCACACCTGCGGCGGCATCTATAGGTTGCACCGTATAACCAAACACCTTCTTACCTGTTCCCGGAATTTCGTAACCCGGTGAACCACCCTCATAAACATAGAAACGGTGAGACCAGATGGCATCGTCTCCCAGCACGCCACCACCAGCCTCTTCACCAATGCTGGAATGAAACAGCATCACATGGTCGATATCGCCATCGGCTTCATTGAGGTTGCCGTCGCCGTCGAGATCGTAGGGATCTTCCACGTCGAACGACGCAATTTCAGTTGGCGTCATGTTTGCCAGCGCCTGGGTGACAGCCTCTTTCACCAGCTCAGGCACCGCCATGTCATCATCGCCGTTGTTAGAGTCGTTCTGACCATAGTAGGCGGCGTTTTGACTGGCGGTATACCAACCATAAACCTTACCTGTGAAGTAAAAGCTGCCGCCAGACTCCGCCTGATAATATTGATACCCGGTCAGCAAGTTTTGTCCTTGCGGCCCGGCAAAACCTGTGGTCGAGAACATCAAGTCCTGATAGTGCGACACGGGATAACTCGCGTAATACATGGGGCTGTCGGCGGCAGTAAGGCGATTGTTATCATGGGGCAGATCGGGAAAGTCGATCAACACGCCAAGCACCTTGACCGTCTTGGTGACATCCGCATCCGCCTGCGGCGAGGTAAAAGAGATCACACGTGTCTTTTGCTGCGCCTTCTCACGCAGACGCTGTTGTGATTCAAGCTTGGCCTGCACTACACCGCCTTTTTCCTGATAGCTCTTGGCTCTTTGGGTATAGGCCTGAACCGCGGCGCGCTTCTCAGCTTCACTGGCATCGGCTGCCAGCTCACCACGCTTTACCAACCAGTAGAGGATCTGCTGTTCGTTAATCACGCCTGCATCGGCAAGCCCTTTCATGGTGAGGGGCGCGGCATTGGCCTGTGCACCCACTAACAACAGCGCAAGGCTCAATGCGGATAACGCAACACGGTAACATTGTCTCTTCATGCTTAATATATTCCTTTATCCCAGACAGGGCTTAGCCCTGCTGGAGATCCTCAGGCTAACAGCCATCTCTAATCATTTTAGTGGGGACTTGGGAAGGGAGCGAACTCATCGCCATAGGCACTAACATAAACACGCGATGAGTTAAGTGGCCGCTGACTCGGCCTGCTGGGTGTTAACATTGGCTCTGCGGCAAACGTAACAACACCCAAGGTCCACCACAAGACATTAACAGTATTTTCCCCTATAGAGTAGAGCAAACATGCTATTTTCCTCTAAAGGGGTAGAGATCATGCCAGAGTACAGCAGAACCTGCGACGACTATTCAGCTTTATCATCACTCTCCGCCTCAATTAACCAGCTACGATAGATGAGCAGTAACACTGAGGCTGACCAGCTAAAGTTAGTGCAGTGCAGACCATCACCCGTGATGGGATCATAGTTCTCCCTAATGGGTGCCTGAGTCAGCACACCTTCGGCCTGATTCACCAATTGAATGGCGAGTCGCCGCGCCAACTCATCTTGACCATAACGGGAGACCCCTTGCAGACCAAACAACGCCTGATCCAACCAAACGGGGCCACGCCAGTAGCGTGTCGGGGCAAACGCCGGGTTATCAGCGCTCACCGTGGGAAATGGCACCTTAGTCGCAAAACTTGATTGGCTGAGCTGAGTGGCGATCATCTGCTGCGCCTGAGCCTCACTGGCGGCACCCGCCCACAGCGGCAGCCAGCCCTCGACCCCTTTACCCTCGGTTAGCATCAGACGAGAGTGCTCTCCATGGAAACGTCTATCGTAGAAAAAGCCGCTCTGAGCATCGAAAAACTCGCTGCGGATCAGCTCGCCCAATCGCTCAGCCTGCTGACGCCAGGTCGCCGCCTGGGTATCAAATCCCTGCAACTCAGCCATCTGCGCCAGATAGCCCTTCTCCGCATACAGGTAGCTGTTAAGATCCACCGACTCCTGAGAGATTGAGTAGCCAAGTAGTCGCCCCTTATCGTCATAATTTTCCAGCACTTTAAGCTCATCACTGATATCGAAGCGAGGGGCATTATCCATGCCAGACTCCCAGGCCGCCGCCTCGATCATCGCCTCTTTATCTGGCTTACCCGGCTCACCGTGGCGAGGATGGCGATTGGCACCATATTCCGCCAACCCATTGTGGTTATGATCCCGGTTGCGATACCACCACTCATGATAGGCGACTAGCTGGGGGTAAAGCTTGGCGACAAAAGCCCTATCTTGGCTCTGTAGATAGATCTGCCACACGGCCCAAGCTGCCAGCGGCGGCTTGCCGTTACGCTCATTCCAATTGCCCCCTTTGCCACCGCGGCTAGCCTCAGCGTTATAGAAGATAGCATCAGGTAGGTTACCCGCATCTTGCGGGCGCAGCGTGTCTTGCTCATCAAACTGATAATCGAACATCGCCAGCACGTTCGACTTGGCTAGCTCAGGATCAAACTGTGCCAGCGCCACCGCCTGTTTCCAGCTGTCCCAAGCCCAGACGCCGTTGAACCACTTATAAGTCACCGAGGGGGTGACGGCGTCATGCAACAGAGCGCCCGCAGGACTGCGCCAGTTGTGCAGTAGAGTGACCATACTCTTGGCAGCTAAGCGCCTGGCCGCCAAGTCACCACCCAACATCAAGCTATCGAGTCGCCTCTGCCAGCTTGCTTGATTAGCACTCAGACGCTCGCTCACCGTCATCCAGTTTAACGGACCGGCACGCTCAGCCTCGTTCGTTGTATGAAAGTACCTGTGAGCGGCGCGAAGCGTCACACTCGCCCCTGGCGTTAAGGTTACAGGCTCACTGTCGGCGCGATAGCCCTGTTGGCCGTCCGCAGTGATAGCCACCGCCTGCTCAAATAGCAGCTGATAGCTGGCATCATCGAGCTGTATCTGCCAGGTTTGATCTATAGGGGTAAACTGCCAGGTAACACCGCCATCAGACACTAGTCGCTTGTCGATAAGACGATACTGCTTCAGCTTGGGGTGACTCTCGAAAGGCTTACCTGACCAGCTCAGTTGCCATGAGTGAGGAGTATCACTCAAGTTACGCAAATGGGTGGTAACTATGGCGGTGCGATTGTCGCTATAGTCCAGACGGGTAGTTAACTCAAATAGCTCAAACACAAAGCGCTGAACCAGACCCCAGGGCTCGCTATAGATCTCAACCTTATTGGCCTGAGCCAGGTCGATGTGCTCCCCCGAATCGAGGGAAAACAGCTGCAAGCGTTGCAAGCTGTCGCTGAGATGCAGGCTATATTCTTGGGCAATAAACAGCGGCCCGGTAAAGCTACCGTAATAGGCGGGTGTATCTGGTAAGTGAAAACCGTGCCAGGCACCTTGATCCATATAAACGGCAGGAATAGTTAGATTGCCTTGCTGATCGCGCTGTTCCATGGAACTGGGCGTGCCACCATAGCTGAGCAGATCACGATAATCACTGCTAGATGCAGTAACCGATGAGCAAATAGTTATGCTAAGGGTGAAAGTGAGCAGCACGCCAAGCAGATAGATGGGACGCAACATGATGAGCCTTATTATTGGATACAATATCCAGATAATCCCAGAGTCCTACTTCAGATGCAAGGAGAATGAAAAAGCCAGAAATAGGAAGGCACGAGAACGAGCAATTAACTGCGCCTGGGCAAGCGTATGAGTCTCCATTTTGGCCACACGCGGTGACCAAAATGTAATTGCACAAGCTGTACCTTCGGGTCAATCAAACCAAGCTATAGGCAAGCGTAACGCAAGGTTTAGTTGGTATGCTCGATATAGTTAGCGACGCCATCGAGGAACATCTGCACCGAGATCATCACCAGCACCATGCCCATCAAGCGCTCGACTGCGGTCAGTCCCTTCTCACCCAGAAGCTTAGTAAACAGCTTATAGAAGAGCAGGATCACGGCGCTGGCCACCCAAGCGGCCAACAGGGCCAGAGTCCAGTCCAACATGCGAGAACTATCGGTATGAGCCAGTAGAATCAAGGCCGCCAACACTGACGGGCCCGCCATCAGCGGAATCGCCATAGGCACAATAAAGGGCTCTTCACCTGCTGCCAAGCCCACCACTCCACCAGGCTGAGGGAAGATCATACGAATCGCGATCAGAAACAGTATGATGCCGCCGGCAATACTGACCGATTCGGTACGTAGGTTTAGAAAGCTGAGAATCGCCTCACCGGCAAACAGGAACAGCATCATGATGATCAGCGCAAAGATCAGTTCCCTCACCAAGACTCTGCGCCGCTTCTTAGGCTCAATATGACGAAGAATCGAGGCAAAAATGGGTAAGTTACCCAAGGGATCCATGATCAAAAACAACATTACCGCAGCAGAAAAGATATCCATAACTCAATATTCGTCAAAAGTTGAACCCATATTGTATAACTTATTGGCAATATTAAGCAGTAGATAAGACAACAAAAACTGCACGCGTTATAGCATTTTACGCCGCTATCGCGATCCTTGTTACCAATTGAGATGTAAATTCATCACATGCTCGGGTTATTTGTTCGATTGGCAGCCATAAGACTGATATACTAGCTGGCTTTCTAGGCTCCCTTGTTAACACTTATATGTACTATCTCGTCGCCAGTTGTATTGCACTCCTGCTAGGCCCACTCTTCTATCGTTTCTTTACGACAGGGACAGGTCTGCAAAAAGGCTTAGATGGTTTTATCTTCGTGTCTCTGGGCGGCCTGGTGCTAATCCATATTCTGCCTGAGCTGCTGGAACACGGCGGCTTTCTCTCAATCCTCTTTGTGATCATAGGCCTATGGGGCCCAACCTTGAGTGAGCGTCTGTTTCACCGCTACTCAGAAGTCACCCATAACCTCACGTTGACACTGGGCATAGGTGGCCTGCTGCTACACACCCTTACCGATGGCGGCGCCATGGTGCTGGCCCAGCAAGACGGTAACTCCAGCCTGCTGGCACTGGGGGTAATTCTGCATCGCCTACCTGTAGGTCTGGCGATCTGGTGGTTACTCAAGCCTCAGGTGGGCGGACGTTGGGCCTCTATCGTTCTGGCCGGCATGATGCTGCTTACCGCCGTAGGCTATTTCGCTGGCGAACAGTTATTGGCACAGCTAAGCCTGGATAATACCGTCTATCTGCAATCCTTCGTCACTGGATCTATTTTGCACGTGGTACTGCATCAGCCCCACGGCCACAACATCAGCGACAGCCAGGGCAAGTATGAATATCAGGCGGGTATTGGCAGCCTGCTGGGCATCGCCCTACTCTTTATTCTGCTTATGGTCGACTCAGGCGGTCACGACCACCATGAACATAGCCATGCCACCGAACAACTCGTAGAGTGGATGCTGACGCTGGCCCCTGTGCTGCTGCTCAGCTACAGCCTGGCCGCGCTGCGCTATCAATTTGGCCTGTCGCCACAACATAAACGACTCAGCCAACGCTGGCTGCAACGCCTGGCAGGGCCAGAGGCTTTAGTGATCACTCTCCTGTTGTTAGGCCCAAGCCTGGCACTGATCCAACTGATCGGCCTGACTTTGGTCGGCATCTTACTCACCCTGACTCGGGTCGAACCGACTGACCCCCATCAGGGACTTCCAAGTTCGGCTTGGCGATTTGGCTTTGCCCATCTGGTAGATCGTAGCGCCCCCTGGATCGTGCTCAGCCTGGTACTTGCCAATCTGATTGGACACCCATCGGTTCCCCTTTCTTCACCTTGGGTGCAAATTGGGGTCTTGTTGCTGCTTCTGCTGCCTATGCGATTCTGTAACCTGGGTGGCGCCGTGTTGGCCCTGACCCTGGCCTACAGCGGCTGGAGTATGGAAGCCGTAATGCTGGTACTGCTGGCGGCACCAGTCTTTAATCTGGCGCAGCTAAAACTGATGGACTGGACCCAGCGTCTGGCACTGACAGGGGTGATTGGTCTCTGTCTACTGGGCACCCACTGGTTAATTCCAGAGTGGAGTCAGCTGCTCAACCTTAGCGAAACGGTTAACCAAGTGAGTCTGGCTTTGATCTCCGCACTCTTTGCCGCCAGCCTGTTAAGACTGGGACCACGCAAGTTTATGGCGCGTATCATGCTGTGGAAGCCCAAGGGCCATGATCACAGCCATGCGCCTGCTAACAGCCACGAGCACACTCACAGTCATGATCACAGCCATGAGTCTGCAGCGAACAGCCATGAGCGGGCTAACAACCACGAGGCACTTAAGCATAAACACGAGCACGGCCATCACTAAGAGATAGCTTTTCTCGCCGGTGGGGGCTAAGTTAAACACAACAGCCCCATCTGGAACCGCCTATGTGCATACTCTTCGTCGCCCTAGAGGTACATCCCCAGTACCCCTTGATCCTCTGTGCCAACCGAGACGAATTTCATCACAGACCCACAGAACCGGCTCACTTCTGGCCACCCGAGAATCAACTGCTGGCGGGTAAAGATCTCGAGGCCGGCGGCAGTTGGCTAGGGGTTAATCGCCGCGGTGATATCGCCGCACTCACTAATATCCGCGCCCCCGAGCTGCACGAGGCTAATCGCCATAGCCGTGGCGACTTAGTGATCAAAGCCTTGACCCCCGCAGCCCCCATCACCACAGGCTGGCTTAAAGAGCACAGCCAACACTACAACCCCTTCAACCTGCTATTCGGTAGAGATCTGGAGCTCTACTGCTACCACAGTGTCAGCAAACAGGTTAAGCCACTATCTCAGGGCTTTCACGCCATCAGTAATGGCGCGCTTGATGACATCTGGCCCAAGATGGCCAAGGGCACCCAAGCCTTGGAA
This sequence comes from Shewanella sp. ECSMB14101, assembly GCF_000773485.1. Lineage (NCBI taxonomy): Bacteria > Pseudomonadati > Pseudomonadota > Gammaproteobacteria > Alteromonadales > Shewanellaceae > Shewanella > Shewanella sp. ECSMB14101. The sequence goes on from NZ_JSFF01000027.1 coordinate 26,240, forward strand.
CAGGAGGTTAATCGGGCTGAGACCATAAATATTGAGGCGCTACTGACCATCATGACAGATGAGCGTCAGGCGCCCGATGAAGATCTGCCTCAAACCGGTGTCGCCCTGGAATGGGAGCGACAGCTATCGGCCATCTATATTAAGCATCCAGAATATGGCACCCGCTCGACCTCGATCTTTCTACGAGACAAACAGGGAAAGTGTGAATTTATCGAGGTCAGGTACGATGGTAAGGGCAGAAACTTGGGTAGGCAGGTGTTTAAGTTTGAGGTATGCGCGAATCAACCGGACGAGGCTCGTCCGGCATACACTAACGCAATCTAATCAGAAGAGTGGTCGAGGGTGATCACCCACTTGTCGTCTATCTTCTCAAGCAAAAGGGTAAACACACCATTAGGCTTATCTTTCACCCGGGTCAGCTGCCAGCGCCCCACGACGATGGCGGCATAATTGCTGAGCATCTTGGTCTCTTCTATGGTGAACGTGAGTTGCCCCAAGGTCTCCTTATCGGGGTAGTTTTTCTTATAAGCAGCTAGGGTCTCTGCCCAACCATAGCGGAATTTATTGCCTGAGACGAAACGCATCTTATCGCTCTGCCAGTAGCCTTGCATATAGGCATCCAGGTCGCCGCGATTCCATGCAGCTTCTTGATTGCTCAAAATATTGGCAATCTCATCAGTGGGTACTGCCTGCACTGGGAGTCCGAGTAGCAAGAGCAGTAAAATCCATCCATTTTTGTTCATCATCTTCTCCAGAGGGAGGCATCAGGGCCCGTTTAGTATATATTAAAAGCTAGGTAAGGCATTATCTTCTCTATAAAAATGCCTTAATGGACCTTATCAAATGAGCCTAATTTATGTTTCAAACCTTGTGTAAAACGATCCTAAAACTCAGTGGCTGGACCATAGATGGCAGCCTTCCCAAGGCTGACCAATATATTACTATCGTAGGCCCTCATACCAGCAACTGGGACTTTATTATCGGGGTACTCGCCAGAGGGGCTTTGGCGCAAAAAATTCACTTCCTCGGCAAGCATCAATTGTTTATTCCCCCTTGGGGCTGGTTCTTCAAGGCCATAGGCGGGACACCTGTCGATAGGCGTAAAAACAATAATCTGGTCGATGCCGTGGCCCAACTGTTTCAGCAAGATCCCCATTTCAAGCTGGCTCTGGCCCCAGAAGGCACCCGCAGCCCGGTGACCCGCTGGAAGACAGGCTTTTACCATATCGCCACCAAGGCCCAGGTGCCCATAGTCACTGTAGCGCTGGACTTCGAGGGTAAGCGAGTGGTGATCCCCGAGGCGATAAACGTCACTGGCGATATCGATAAGGAGATGACACAAATTCTCGACTTTTACCGCACCATCAAGGGCTGCCACCCTAAGACTATCCCCGAGTATCACGCCTAAGTTCGTCCAGGCTCGATTGCCAAATCAGGCCGCACTGGTTATAGTGCGGCCACCTGCTGTTTTGTATACAATTTTTTGATGAACTTAGATACCTGGCTACTCTACTTGGCAGCAATCTTGCTGATTGCCATCTCTCCCGGCACCATGGCGGTATTGTCGATGAGCCATGGCATCCATTTCGGCAAGGTACGTAGCCTGGCCACAGCAATGGGCAGCGTCAGCTCGGCGCTACTACTGATGTTTGCCTCCGCCGCAGGGCTAGGTGCCCTGCTGAGTGCGACCGAATATGGCTTTACCCTGCTGAAATATTGCGGCGCCGCCTACCTTATCTATTTGGGGATCAAACTGATAATGACCAAGGCCAGCGCTCAGGGGCTGGACTTACAGCACATTAAGAGGAAAGGCTCACCTAAACAGATGTTCAAACAGGCTTTTTTAGTGGGGATCAGCAACCCCAAAGATCTGCTCTTCTTTGGTGCCTTGTTTCCACAGTTTATCGATATCACGGCGCCCCAGGGGCCACAGCTCGCCATACTCGCGCTCACCTGGGCCCTGGTGGATTTCAGCTTTGTAATGATCTACGCCAGCATGGCCAATGTGCTGGCCCCTAAACTCAGAGCCAGCAACCGTCTGCATTGGTTCGACCGCACCAGTGGCGGCGTATTTCTTACTCTGGCCGCCATACTCGTCACCCGAGACTAACCAGCCCTAGTCGGCTGGATTGGGCAACCTGAGGAACCAATCAGACGGCTCCCTTAAGACTTCGTACGTCGGCGCCAGTTGGTGCCTGGAAGGCCCGCAGATTAAATTGCGGCAATATCGCGTAGATATGATCGAAGATATCCGCCTGAATATCTTCGTAAACCGCCCAGCGGGTATCGTTAGTGAAGATATAGATCTCTATCGGTAGCCCCTCAGTGGTTGGCGCCAACTGACGCACCAGCAGGGTCATATCCTGATGCACCTTAGGATGTTTGCGCATATATTCCAGCAGATAGGCCCTGAAGGTACCGACATTAGTCAGATGACGGCTGTTCACCGGCATGTCACCGTCTTGAATATTGGCGTTAAACTCGGCAATCTCCGCCTGTTTGCGCGCCAGATAATCCTTGAGTAGGTTGATTTTCCCCAGGCGCTTAAGCTGCTCTTCGTTAAGAAAAGCAATGGAGTCGATATCGATATTAACCGCTCGCTTGATGCGTCTGCCGCCCGACTCCGACATACCGCGCCAGTTCTTGAAGGCGTCGGACACCAAGGCATAGGCCGGGATCATAGTGATGGTCTTGTCCCAGTTCTGCACCTTCACCGTGGTCAGGGAGACCTCTTCCACCGCACCGTCGGCGCCGTACTTATCCATCTGGATCCAGTCGCCGGGACTGACCATGCGATTGGCCGCCAGCTGGATACCGGCCACGAAACCTAAGATAGTGTCTTTAAACACCAACATCACCAAACCTGTGGCAACACCCAGGCCGCTGAGGAAATAGACCGGCGACTGCTCAGCCAGCACGGAAATCGAGATGATGATGGCAACGAAGAACATAAACAGCTTAAGCAGCTGCACAAAACTCTTGATCGGCAGACGACGGCTAATCAAGTTGATATCGGCAATCTCATTACCTGCGTCCAACATGCTAAAAACGGCGCGCACAAACAGCACTACGATGGCCACATCCAGCAATCTATCGGCCAAGCTGCTAAGCAGCGGATGTTCCACCAATGCTAGCGGCAGTAAAATATTAAGAATCAGGGCAGGCACCAGCTTAGCCAGCTTCTCCAGCACGCCATGCTTCATGAAGATATCATCCCAACGCACCCTAGAGCGCTGGATCACCATATTCATGGTGCTCACGACACCCCGTTTCACCACCAGGTAGCCAATTAAGGCGATCAACAAGCAGGCAAAGACCATAACGCCTGTCGACACATTGCCAGCCGGACTATTTATCCCCATTTGAGTCAGCCAGTGGGAAACCTGCGCGCGTAATTCTTGATCCAAAATACTCTCTCCCTTGTAAATTCACTTAAGGCGTCACAGCCGATAATGCCCGCATAACAAGTCCATTTCAGCGCACCAACAATAGTAACACAACTGCTTATTTTAAAAGCTTTTTTAGTCTATTTTATTGACTGTAATATAAAGATTCACAACAATCCATTTTCCCAAGAAAATGGAGACCTTGATGTTAAAGCCGCTGCTCACCTGTGTCCTACTGAGTATCACACCGCCATTGCTGGCCGCCACATACCAGGATGACATTTCCGCCCCGGCCCCTAAGACGGCCATCACACTGGATTATATCGCCGCAGACTCGGCACTCTATGGTATCACCATCGCGCCCAGTCATTATGACAGCAATTATGCCGACTGGGGTTACTACATGGGCTATGCCATGAGCCAGAAAGAAGATATTCAGCTTGAGGCCCCAAAAGAAGCCTATACCCAGGAAAAGCTTTGGCGTTTCGGCGTCAGCTATTGGCTCACCGACAGTCTCAGCCTCTATGGCGGGGCCAGTGCCTATACCTATGAGTATTCCCACACCAGCAATATCTCGCCGCGAATTGTCGGTGGAAAACCCATCTGGGAAACCCAGAGGGATACCCAATGGGGTGGTGAGCTAGGCGTACGTTTTCAACTCGGTCGCCATATGGTGCTCGGCCTGGGCTATGACTCCGCCAGCGAGTCAGCACTCTTTAGCCTGGGATACAGCAACTAAAATCCGCTAATCGCGACCCAGGCATATAGGAATTTACCGCGAGTTTGACTATGCTAGAGGCCACAGACAAACCGCTAAAACTGGTTAAATTCAATGTATAAAGCACTACAAAGCTGTGCCATCACGGCCCTCTTCCTCTTGATGGCGCCCGCCTTTGCAGCCGATAAGGCTGACGATGCCGTCGCACTCATCACCCTGGAAAATGGCGCTACCGTCAGACTCAATTCTGACTTCACCTGGGAATATGTGTTCCTGACGCCAGCAGTGACAGAGGATGAGACAGCTAAGAGAGAGACCTTCGAAACTCAAGCAAATACAACAACTAATACAGAAAATCAGATACAAACAGCGACTGAACAGGTCAATCAGCCTGTCGTCCAGGCGGCCAAGGTGCAGCCGGTAGTGATCGCCAGCGGCCCGGTCGTGGGCAACGCCATGACAGCAACGGCCATGGATCACGCCAACCTACTGAGATCCACCGCCAAGGGTGGCGCCAAGGTAAGTTATCTCAGGAGCCAGTGGGACAACAAAGGCCGTCTTGGTCTGGACTTCGAGCTCAGCAGCAACAGCGAAGAGAACTATGTGATTATCGAGCTCGAGATCAGCCTGTTTGCCGACTCTGGCGAGCTGATTAAGACTGAGACAGCCAACGTATGGCAGGCTATCTTCCGTGTACCCGAAACCTATTTGCGTAAGGGCCAGACCCGCAACAGCGAAACCTTGTGGATTGAAGGCATCGACAAGGCCCAGTGGAGCAAGGAGCTGATGACGCTGAAAATTGTGGATATGAGTTCGCGCTAACCCAACGCCATTCAAACATAACAAAACAGGCCCTGGCGGCCTGTTTTTTATAGGATCTATAAAGCCATTGTCTCAGGCATCCTGACCGCCACCATATGCCCTCGAGCACACACCTTGCCCTCAGCCGACAGGGTAATCTCCACCACCACCACCTTGCGAGGCTTCACCTCTATGATCTCACCGACAAGCTCAAGTTCCACGCCCATAGGAGTCGGCGCCAAATAGTCTATGTTAAGGGCGGCGGTGACAAATCTGGGCGGCTCATCTAAGTGCTCGCCCGTCAGCTCAAGCGCCCTTTGTGCGGCCGCGCTGGCACTGCCGGTACCATGACAATCGATCAATGAGGCAATCAGGCCACCATAAACAAACCCTGGGATCGCCGTGTGAAAGGGTTCGGGGGTAAAATGAGCTATGGTCTGCTCACCGCGCCAGTAACTCTTAAGCTGATGACCACGTTCATTGTTGCGACCACAGCCGTAACAATGGCTTAAGTCATCCGGATAGGCATCCTGAAAAGCGATTCCCTGCATAGTAAACTCCTCGACAAATTGGCCTTCTACGCTAACGGGATAGCGCCACCATGGCAACACAGACTTAAGCACTAATCACTTGTCACTATGCCGATACGCCATCCAATAAAAAAGGGCCCTGAGGGCCCCTTTTAAGCAACTTAGTTCACTAGAAGCTCGACAGAATACCTGCCGGCAGATAGCGATTATAGCTGGCGCTCAGTAGCAGCTTGGTAGCCGCCTCGATATCCGGACCAAAGAATCTGTCCTTGTCATAATAAGCCACCACCTCACGCAGCTCGGCCTTAGCCTGAGCCACAGCGGTCGCAGGTTGCAGCGGTGCGCGGAAATCCAAGCCCTGAGCCGCCGCCAGCAATTCAACTGCCAGTACGCCACGGGTGTTTTCCGACATATCACGCAGACGGCGCGCCGCGAAGGTCGCCATAGAAACGTGATCTTCCTGGTTAGCGGAAGTTGGCAGACTGTCAACCGAGGCAGGATGTGCATAGGTCTTGTTTTCAGAGGCCAGAGCCGCCGCCGTCACCTGCGCGATCATAAAGCCTGAGTTCACCCCGCCATTTTCCACCAAAAATGGTGGCAGCTTAGAGAGGTTAGAGTCGATCAACAAGGCGATACGACGCTCGGCAATCGAGCCCAGCTCGGCAATGGCAATCGCCAGGTTATCCGCCGCCATGGCCACAGGCTCTGCGTGGAAGTTACCGCCCGAGATGATATCGCCGGTATCCTGGAACACCAATGGGTTATCGGTTACGCCGTTAGCCTCGGTGGCCAGCACTTCGGCAGCGTGACGGATCTGAGTTAGACAAGCGCCTAATACCTGTGGCTGACAGCGCAGCGAGTAAGGATCTTGCACCTTCTCACAGTTCACATGATCTAAGCTAATCTCCGACTCTTCACCCAACAGGTGACGGAACACGGCGGCAGAGTCGATCTGCCCATTCTGACCACGCGCTGCATGAATGCGTGGGTCGAACGGGCTGCGGCTGCCCATGGCGGCCTCGACGCTCATGGCGCCAATCACCGAGCTGGCCGCAAACAGATCTTCGGCGTTAAACAGACCTTCCAGCGCCAGTGCGGTAGAAGCCTGAGTGCCATTAAGCAGCGCCAGACCTTCCTTCGCCGCCAGTTCAATGGGCTTAAGACCAGCGATCTTAAGGCCTTCTGCGGCCGAGATAAGCTGTCCCTTGTAGCTCATCTCACCTTCGCCCAGCATCGGCAAACACATGTGTGACAGCGGTGCCAGGTCGCCCGAGGCGCCTACCGACCCTTTCTCGGGCACGCAGGGGTAAACTTCAGCGTTCACCAGGGCGATCAGGAAGTTGATCACCTCGAGACGAATGCCTGAGAAACCGCGGCTCAGAGAGTTGATCTTCAGCACCATCATCAGACGCACTGTGGCATCTTGCATATACTGACCAGTACCGGCGGCGTGAGACAACACGATAGAGCGCTGCAGCAGCTGCAGGTCCTGCTCGCCAATCTTAGTGTTGGCCAGCAGACCAAAGCCAGTGTTAATGCCATAGACGGTGCGGCCTTCGTCGATCACCTTCTGTACCAGGCCTGCGCTGGTGTTGATATCGGCAACCGCGCTCTCACACAGCTCCAGACTCACCTTGCCACGACTGATGGCTCTTAGCTGCGCCAGGCTTAAGGTGCCTGGCTTTAATACTAAATGACTCATTGTTACAACCTCTTGTTATTATTCTTATCGGTTGAGCATAGGCAGATCTAGGCCCTGCTCCTTGGCACACTGCTTGGCGATCTCATAGCCCGCATCCGCATGACGCATCACGCCCGTGGCTGGGTCATTCCACAGCACACGGCCCAGACGCGCCTCAGCCTCATCGGTACCATCGGCAACAATCACCACTCCCGAGTGCTGGCTGAAGCCCATGCCGACGCCGCCGCCATGGTGCAGAGACACCCAGGTCGCGCCGCTTGCCGTATTGAGCAGAGCGTTCATCAACGGCCAATCAGATACTGCATCTGAGCCGTCCAACATAGATTCTGTCTCACGGTTAGGACTGGCCACAGAGCCAGAATCCAGATGGTCACGGCCAATCACGATAGGCGCCGACAGCTCGCCGTTTTTCACCATCTCGTTGAAGGCCTTCGCCAGACGCGCCCTGTCTTTCAGGCCGACCCAGCAGATACGTGCAGGCAGACCCTGGAAGGCGATGCGCTCGCGCGCCATATCCAGCCAGTTGTGCAGATGCGGGTTGTCAGGAATCAGCTCCTTCACCTTGGCATCTGTCTTGTAGATATCTTCGGGATCGCCAGAGAGCGCCGCCCAGCGGAAGGGACCAATGCCTTCGCAGAAGAGAGGACGCACATAGGCTGGCACAAAGCCCGGGAAATCGAAGGCATTTTCCACGCCCTCGTCAAACGCCATCTGGCGAATGTTGTTACCATAATCTGTGGTGGCAGCGCCCGCCGCCTGCAGGGCCAGCATGGCTTTCACCTGCACCGCCATCGACTGCTTGGCCGCCTTGACCACGGCCGCCTCATCTTTCTTTCGCATCTCGGCGGCGTATTCTAAAGTCCAGCCCTGTGGCAGATAGCCATTTAGCGGGTCGTGTGCCGAGGTCTGATCGGTCACCACATCTGGCGTAACACCACGCTCAACTAACTCAGCGAAAACGTCGGCGGCGTTGGCGAGCAGGCCGACAGAAACAGGCTTGCCGCTCTTGTTGGCTTCGTCGATCATCGCCAGCGCCTCATCCAGGCTAGTGGCCTTCTTATCCACATATCGGGTACGCAGACGGAAGTCGATGCGGGTCTCGTCCACCTCACAGGCCAGTACAGAGTAGCCCGCCATGGTGCCGGCCAGTGGCTGAGCGCCACCCATGCCACCCAAGCCGCCGGTGAGGATCCACTTGCCGCTGGCGTCGCCGCCAAAGTGCTGCTTGGCCATGGCCACGAAAGTCTCGTAGGTGCCCTGAACGATTCCCTGAGAGCCGATGTAGATCCAAGAACCCGCAGTCATCTGGCCATACATGGCCAGGCCCTTCTTATCCAGCTCGTTGAAGTGTTCCCAGTTGGCCCAATGTGGCACCAGGTTAGAGTTGGCGATGATGACGCGTGGCGCATTGCTGTGGGTCTTGAACACGCCCACAGGCTTACCTGATTGCACCAGCAGGGTCTCGTCTTCTTCCAGGCGCTGTAGCACCTCGATAATCTTGTCATAGCACTGCCAGTCACGCGCCGCACGGCCGATACCGCCATAGACCACTAGGTCTTCCGGGCGCTCGGCCACATCTGGGTGCAGGTTGTTCATCAGCATGCGCATCGGCGCCTCGGTGAGCCAGCTCTTACAGCTCAGCGTAGTGCCATGTGGCGCGATAATGCGACGGCTAGGGTCGTGTCTCTTATCCATTCTTGCTTACCTCATTTGTGCTGTCTTGATGACATTATTTTTATCTTTATTCAGTAACTCATTACCTGTGACAGTCTTAAATACTGCTTAGGGAAACAGGCCGTTCCCAAATAGGGTTATCGCTTTAACGGTTAAAGGTCAGGTGACCGCCGAGGCGGAAACGGCTGCCTGGATGCAACAGGCGAGCAAAACTCACCACCCCCTGACGGGACCAGGTACGACGCAGGATCTGCAGGCAAGGTTCGCTCTGGGTTATCTGCAATCGCTCGCGCTGGATGTCGTCGGCCACCACGGCCTCTATGGTGTGGCGGGCCTCGGTGAGCGGTGCCACGAAGGAGAGATATTCGTGGGGCGTCTGCAGGCTAAAGTCCTGGGCCAGATAGTCGGGTACCAGCTGGGGATTAACGAAACGTTCTTCCAGTTGCAGCGGCGTCCCCTGCTCGCAGTGCACCAATACCGAGTAGAACACCTCGCTGCCCTCCTCAAGCCCCAAAGCGATAGCAATCGGCGCCGTAGCCTGGGTTAGGGTCAACTCAAGTTGCTCCACGCTGTAACCATGGCCCCTGTCCTTGATCTCGTCGGCGATATTACGGATCGCCATCATGGAAGATTGCGACTTGAGCCCGGCCACGAAGGTGCCCAGGCCTTGGGAGCGCTCGAGCACGCCAGACTCGGTCAGCTCAGTCAGGGCACGCCGCGCCGTCATGCGGCTACAGGTAAACAGCTCGGCCAACTGGTTCTCCGATGGCACTCGGCTATGCTGCTGCCACTCGCCGGACTCCACCTTGGTCAAGATAAACTGTTTGATCTCTGCAAACTTGGGCGTCGCCATCTCTGCTCCTTGTAGGCTTGCCGGGTAGCTATTGCTCCTAGGCATCGCCGCAAACTCGATTACACTTTTCAAATGCTGAAAATTACCGCTATAATCCTAGCTTGTATATACAAGTAAATACAAGCTAGCTCACACAAATTTATTGCCGCCACCGTTAAGGCGCGCCAGTCGAGGGAAACATCATGTCTTGGGATCAGGTTTGGATTGACGTCAATATCGCCACTATGGACCCTGAAATTTCAGCGCCTTACGGTGCGATCACCGATGCCGCCATCGCCGTCAAGGAGGGCAAGATCGTCTGGATGGGTCCCCGTAGCGAGCTGCCCGAGTTCGATGTCTTGTCAACGCCGGTTTACAGAGGCAAGGGCGGCTGGCTTACCCCAGGCCTTATCGACGCCCACACCCATCTGGTGTTCGCCGGCAACCGCGCCAACGAGTTTGAGCTGCGCCTACAAGGTGCCAGCTATGAAGAGATCGCCCGCGCTGGCGGCGGCATCATCAGCACGGTCAAGGCCTGCCGCGAGGCCAGCGAAGCAGAGCTGTTCGAACTGGGACGCCAACGCCTCAATGCCCTCGCCAAAGAAGGGGTGACCACGGTCGAGATAAAATCTGGCTACGGCCTGGACACAGAAACCGAGCTCAAGCTCCTCAGGGTCGCCCGCGAACTGGGTAAGCATCATCATGTGGACGTGAAGACCACCTTCCTCGGCGCCCATGCCATTCCGCCCGAGTACAAGGACAACAGCGACGCTTATGTAGACCTGGTGATCGACGAGATGCTGCCCGCGGTCATTAACGAAAACCTGGCCGATGCCGTGGATGTCTTCTGTGAAAACATCGCCTTCAGCCTGGAGCAGACTGAGCGCGTACTGAGCGCGGCCAAAGCAGCCGGTCTGGATATCAAGCTGCACGCCGAGCAGCTCTCTAACCTGGGCGGGTCGGCCATGGCCGCAGGACTAGGCGCCAAGTCGGTGGACCATATCGAATACCTGGACGAGGCCGGCGTGAAGGCGCTAAGCGAGAGCGGCACCTGTGCCACCCTGCTCCCCGGCGCCTTCTACTTCCTACGGGAAACCCAGATGCCGCCAATCGACCTGCTGCGTCAATACGAGGTGCCCATGGTGCTGGCCAGCGACTATAACCCGGGCTCGTCGCCGCTCTGCTCCAGCCTGCTGATGCTCAACATGGGCTGCACCCTGTTCCGCCTCACCCCAGAAGAGGCACTGGCGGGCATGACCCGCAACGCCGCCAAGGCGCTGGGAGTCGAGGCCACTGTCGGCGTGCTCAAACCTGGCATGCAGGCCGACTTCTGCCTGTGGGATATCACCACCCCCGCCGCCCTAGCCTACAGCTATGGGGTGAATGTGTGTAAGGAAGTGGTGAAAAACGGGAAGTTGGTTCATCAGTAAGATGATGAAGTAATCTTCTTGTTTTGTGCCCCTAAGGGTTTTGGTATCTGGCAAGTGAATGAGATAACCATGGCTTAATAGGTTATCTATCACCTGCGGTGGGCTAATGTGCAAGCACTCTTTTGGCAGGGTGAGTGAAGCGCAGCTTCTAGCTCACGAACGAGAGGCATGGATGCCGAACTGGCTTTTAAACAGGGAAGTTGTTCAAGCCCGTCCCTGGGTGCTCTGCGGTGGCATCCATGCCACCGAAGGCCAAAAGCGTGCTTACACCCAGTCATCTGTCTCTTCGATTTGGCCTCAACTAATTCATCTATGAAATGCGATCAAATTTGGATATTTCTCTGTTCCTCTATCACTTATGAGTTTTCCTACTGTTGACCTAACAGATACAAAATCAGGTTAATCGAAGAGACGTTGAATAAGGTGTGTAGGTATGTCTGAGGGTATCGAAAACAGGGCCGAAAATGTTCCCAACATTTTTCGGCATTCCCAACATCCATGTCGGTCAGATGTTTTCGTTAAGCGGCCAGGGATGGCTTCACAGCGTCCCGAAGACGTACCTGCACATAAGCCCGCGGCAGGCGATTAGTAACAGTAAAGGTAAGAACTACAAATACCGATGCAAGTAATGGCTCCGGCCAAATCTAATAATTTTATATCCACGTCCTCGGCTAGGTTTCCCCCTGATTTAAGCAAGCCAATGCTAATCCCCACCATTCTGGGTCTTAGGAAGACCTACCCTGACAACACTGTCCCCGTTGTATTGGCGGACACTTCACCGTGCCGTAGGAGCAGAAGACGCAGCAGTCGCCCGGGAGGGGTTTGAGAATCTCATGGCAGCCCTGGCATTCGTAGAAGAATTGGCAGGCATCTTCGGGCATGGTCTCCACTTGCTTGTAACCACAGTGGGGACAGGTGATCTCGGATCTGAGTTGGATTGGATTTGCCATAAAAACCTCGTGCAAAGCTCTTCATTTCAAACGACAAGCATTAAGCCATCATCATTAGCAGGCTCACAGGGCTATCTGACTTAGCTACCTGACTTAGCTACCTGACTTAGCTATCGGCCTAAGCTACGCCCATTAGAGGCAAATAAACAGCGCCGGGCTCACATTGCAGCAAGCAAGAATCTCGACTATTACCTAGCCAAAAAACACGCCGGACGCGAATGACGACACAAGATAGTTGCTCACTCCCTGTAAAGCAGAGTGATTCGGCATAAAACCACCTGTAACGCCCGGGGGACTCTGCTTTGAGCATATTTCACTAGCAGCCAATTCTCACCCCCAACCGATAGCCACTATACCTAAAAGATCTCCCCTTGCTTGATCAAGAGTGATCAATTAGGAGTCACTATGAACAGCCATACATTCTCCCGCGCATACCCTTTGCTGATTGCCGGTTTAATTGCCGCCACAGGCTTAACCTATAGCCCAAACAGCCAGGCCGATCTACTTACAGATATCTGGAATAAACTCAAAATCACGGCAACAGACGCCGCCGACGCCGCAGAAGATGCCGGTAAAACCGTCACCAATACGGTAGACATACAAGGTAAGGTGCTGATTTTACAGAAAGCACAACAAAGTTTTAATGGCTATACCCAGCAGATGTTCGACATGATTGAAAACGCTGGCAGCGAAGGTCGCATGGTGATCCAACAAGAATTTGAGGGACTCGCGGCCTTTGGTGGCGCCAGCTGCTCAGGTGGCAGCGACTGCTACCGCTTTAAAAACGATCTTATCGCCTTCGTGAGCGATCTGGAGTCCACGGGTAACCTGCTATTTAACATGCAAGACAGCAGCCTGCTAGGCAACATCTACCACTTCGACCCCATGATCAACCTGATCGACGCCATGCCTGGCTACTCGCTTTATCCCCTCTACCGCGCCTTCACGGTCGACGGTGGTGCCTTCCAATCTGGATTCTTCGATGTATTTCACGAGATGACGACCCATCTGGAGACTCTAAGGCAAGGGCTCAGCCCCAATATCAATACCAGTCTCAGCATCAACAGCCTGGTAGGCGACAGCTGCCAGTTTATCAACGGTAATCCTGCCGAGTTTGAACAGGCGGCGTTCTTCGTCACCGCCGGCGCGGGCTCCATTAAGCTATTCGGTCAACTGCTCAAGGCGCTGGGCACCACCAAGATTGAGCCTGTTGCTCAGGTGCATGGCTATGTGGGCGGCACAATAAAGAATAACCCTTTGAAGAAGTTCGGTGAGCTACTCAACGGTATCTCCTCGGCGGCACTGACGGCCGCCAATTATGGCCATAACAAGCTTAGATACTGCCAGACTCAAGCGATTCAGCAGCAGATCATCGCCAATCAACAGCAGGTGATCGACAATCAGAACCAGCTGCTACAACGCTTAGATAGAATGGAAAACAGCCTGCCTGCGGGTTGGACGAGAAAGGGTAACGAATAGTCACATAGAGTAAAGGGACGGATAAGCCAGTGTGCCAATACCGTCCCAACTGCGCTGGAGTGTGCCGCTCCAGCTGAGCGGCACCTTGTACTAGCTAAGTAACGCCTTAGGTCTGCCTAGTTTAAGGGCCTAAGGCTTACCATTGCCCTGCTTAAGCAGCAGCTCGGCCTTGGCACCGAGAAACACATAGATCCCCAGCCCCACCAGCAAGCCAACCACGGCAAACATCATGCCGATGGCCGGCAGCACATACTCCATCTCACCCAGAGAGGCCTTAAACATGGTCAATAGCGCCTCGATAGAAACGGCAATTAAGATAGTGGAGATAAATCGGGTGATGGTGCGCCGGGTAGAGCTGTGACGGAAGATATCCTTATGCATTAACACCTCTTCTTCGAGTATCGTCTTACCCAGATCGAACACCGCCAAGGCCAAGGTGATGAAGATGATGATGCTAAAGGGCTTAATGGAGCCACTGGGCACAACGCCTTGTGCCAATAAGGCGACAATATCCACGGTTGCCATGCTGATCAGCACGAACACCATGATAAACAGCCCCAGCACCAATGCCGAGTAAATGCCCTTAAACAGTGGTGTCGCCCGGCGTCTGGCTCTATCGCCCATCATAAATTCAATCAACTGGGTCAAGTTGATATCCACCACGATAAAGCCGCGGCCGCTATCGTCATCGATACGGTAAGAGGCCGACAAACACAGTTTGCCGCTGGCATTGGAGAGATAGGGTGTGGTGATCTTAAGGCGCTTACTCTCCTGCGCCTTCGAGAAATAGGGACGATGGCTGCGGCTCAGGTTGCGCCCAACAGGAATAGCCTGCACCACACGATTGACTATGGCGACATTCTCGCTGATCTGCACTCCATCGCCGTCGAGCACATAAAGCAGCTCGATAAAGGGATAACTGTTGGCAATCTCGGCCATCGCCCGCACCCGAAAACCTGGGTCTGACAACATCAGGGGATCGCTTATCCCCACCAGAATCGACTCCATCAACTCTTTTACCAACTGCTCATGTTCATGGTAACGCTCGATCACGCTCAAATAACTCATTGCCGCCATAGACTGCTCTCCAAAGGTAACTATCCTGAGCGTTGCAACTATGGCGCCAACCCCACTCGCCAGAGTGGCACCAAGGGCAAGACACAGCGGAAACATGGCTGCATGAGTGAAAACCTAAGCATAATAGGGGTTTGCAACTCGGAAAACCGATTGGATTAACGCAAGAGCTCCACTCTGGTAGCGCCCAACCCCAACAGCATCTGCACCAAAAAAGGGCAAATGCGGATGGGTTTGGGCTTAACCTTATGGCTGAGTGTAAAAAGCTTATGGGAAGCTGTTAAGGGCGCTTCTGAGCCTCAAACGCAGCCAGACTCTCACTGTATTTGCGGGTCCAGAAAGGATGATCTGTCTTGGCCAACGCCAACTTCTGCTGCTCGATAGCCTGATCAAACATCTTCAGCTCGCCATAGACCCGAGCCAAGGCATCGTGTGCAGTGTGGGACTCAGGGTTAGCCTCCACCGCCGCGCGGTAGATGCTGAGCCCCTTGTCGCTATCCTTGGCAAACTCGGCATCCGCCAAGGCGATCAGCGAATCGGTAGAGGGCACGGCAAAGCCATACTTCTGCTGCGACAGAAAACGGTAGTGGTCGAGGATCCCTTTGACGCCGCCCTTGGCAATTTCTGAGTCAGGCGAGAGCACCCTGTGATAGTCATCGAACAGCCACTCTATGCCGTAAGCAGTCGCTAGGATTGGCTGTGTCATATAATAGGTGCCGTCGAAACGCTTCACCTTATAGTGCAACGCCGGATGATTAGTCGTCTTGAGAAGCTCCTCGAAGGCAGCGAAATCTGCCAGCTGACGCTGCTCGAAATTGCTGTCACTGGTGGTTAGCATCAGGTAGCGCGGCTTGCCCTTAATGCGCTCCAGCTTCACGGCGGCGGATTTCATCACATAGGCAAAGTCGTCACTCAGTACTGGGCTTGCCGCCAAATAGGCGTTAAACAACTCAGGCCGATTAAGCAGGGTGTAGAGCACCAAGCCGGCATTGCCGGTAAAGCCGTTCATGATACGAAAACCATTGGTGCGATACTTGGCATCAATGGTCGGCAGCAGCGACTGCTCCATGAAATCCAGCAAGGCGGTACTACCTTCCTGCTCAATTGCCTGGCTCTTCAGCTGACCTAAGGTCTCGTCGCCATCGGGCGCCGTGACGATAATGGTCTCCAACCAAGGCCAGTCACCGTTATGGCTCATCCAGTCATGCATGCCATCCAGGTAGCTGCGACTGCGGGGATGAAAGTCGAACAGGAGCACATAGCGCTTATCGGGATTCTTACCGTAGCTTGGGGGCAGAGTGACATTAAAGGCAATGGGCTTTTCAATGTCCGGAGCCTTGACCAGCAGGGTCTCCAGATGAGGAGTTGCCGCCTGAGCCAGGTTCAAGCTGCTGCCGAGCAGTAAAATAACGCCTACAATCCATCTATTTATCACGTGTATTCCTTGTTGTTAAGCGATAACGCAACGCGAGCCTTTACCAGGTCGACATAAGAAAGTCTCTAATTCGCTCCCGGTCAGACTGACTATTACAGGAGATCATCTCACCGCAGGTACGCCCCCGCAGAGAGGTTCCCGTGCCGCTGACCGCATCGGGTACTCCACCACGCATGGTGGCAATGTGGTAACTAAATACCTCTTCGATACTAGGTGCTCGCACTTCGATCACCTCCATATCATCAGTAGGCGCTTGTCTTGCAGTCTCCTTTACTGGCTGAACCTCTGCCTGACGTTTCACCTCCAGGGCCACCTCGCTGGCTTCTGCCAGCAGATTCAGCGTCGGCTCATGCCCCGCCTCATAGGCCTTGATCAGGTAAGCCTTGGCTTTCTCCTTGTCCTTTTCTACCAGCTCGCCTTCTATATAGAGCATCCCCAGCAGGTGAGCCGCCTCATTCAGATCGCCGCGATTGGCATCTCGCAGATAGCGCATCGCCTTGTCGATATCCCGGTTCTCGCCATCTTGCAAATAGAGAATAGCCGCCTTGTACTGGGCAAAAGGATTACCTAACTTGGCCGCGCGCCGATACCACTTGGTAGATCGCTCCATGTCGACCTGAGTGCCATACCCCAAACGGTACATCTCAGCCAGGGTGTACATGGCATCGGAATGGCCGTAACGGGCCAGTGTCTTGTATTCTTTGAAGTGGTCGATGCACTCGCCACGCTCACAACTCTCCAGCTGAGTAGGCAGCGGCTTTACGCTGATCTCGGCCGCAAGCGGCAAACAAACACAACTAGCTATCAATGCTATGCAGCTAAAAAAGCCGCTATATTTTAACGTCATACGCCTTTCCCTGATCCTCTGACTTAAGCGGATTAGTATGATATTCAACCAAATACAAGTCAAACCTTGATCCGGCAAGGTCGATTGACCTTTGCTGTTTGTTAGTGCGGTAACTTGTCGGCGATTTATACAAGGCAGAGTCGGCGTGATGTAGTATTCTACATAAACTGGCGGTCACCCTTTACCTTTCGCCTCCAAGCGCTGTCCCAAGGGGTGAGCTAAACGCATTGCGCTTTGTTGCTTGCCATTGACATAGCCAAACTATGTTACTTGGCTCATAAGCACAAATTAAACCTGAAAGAGAAACAGACCCTAGCCAAAGGGGCGATTTCAGCTTAGGATCTGGCCTGTCGTATAAGCGGATCATTTCTATTAATACATAGTGGAGTAAGCCAACGTATGGGTATTCGAGCCATAGTTGTAGATACAGCAGGTACAACAACCGATCTGAACTTTATTCAGGACACCCTTTTTCCCTATTCGGCTAAGGTCCTTGCTGATTTTTTAGAAGAAAATCAAACTAATGTATTAGTCGATAACTGCATTAGCGATGTTAAAGATATCGCGCTTGAACCCGAAGCCTCACTAGAACGTGTCGTCGAGATCTTAGAACTGTGGATTGCTGAAGATCGCAAGGCGACTCCGCTTAAGACACTTCAAGGCCTAATCTGGAAACAGGGTTACGCCAAAGGTGAATTTAAGGGACATATCTACCCTGACTTCATCGACAGCGTGAAAGATATTAAGGCGCAAAACGTACGCCTCTACAGCTTCTCATCTGGCTCGGTAGATGCACAGAAACTCCTGTTCAGCCACAGCGATGGTGGCGACCTGACCGAGTATTTCGATGGTCACTTCGATACCCGTACCGGTAACAAGCTGTTTAAACAGGCTTATAGCAATATCATCAATACCATCAGCCTGGCGCCTAAGCAGGTACTGTTTATCTCTGACGTACTGGAAGAGCTCAAGGCGGCCGAACAGGCTGGCATGCGCGTGATCCAGATGGTGCGTGAGACCACTCAACGCACAGGCGACTACCCACAGATCGCCAACTTCAAAGAGTTGAGCCTCAGTTGATCCGCTTATAAACAGAAAAAGCACCGCAAGGTGCTTTTTTTATCTCTGTTGCAATCGGAATTGGTATTCCCGGCAGATGCTGATATCTTAACCTAAAACTAAACACTTGTTTGAAAATTAAAGGTTAAGATATGGAGCAGTTCGTTAGCCAGTTTCCCTTTCATACCCGCATCTCGGTCGCCTGGGGCGAGATGGATGCATTGCAACACGTCAATAACGTGGTCTATTTCCGCTACTTCGAAACGGCACGTATCGACTTTTTTAACCAGCTGTTTCCACTAGATAAACTCTACAAATCCGGCATGGGCCCGGTGATCAGTGACAACCAGGCACGCTACAAGCGTCCGGTCACCTATCCCGATACGCTACTCGTCGGCGTCAGTATCAGCGACATCCATAAAGATCGCTTTACCATGCATTATCAGGTGTTCAGCGAGCAGCAACAGGCTATCACCACCACTGGCTCCTCGGTTGCGGTTATGTTCGACTTTCACAAGCAAGCTAAGGCCGAGCTGCCCGCCGAGCTATTGGCCGTACTCAGGGATCACTGCGTTGACTAACAGCTCATACCAATCACAGTGAGTAAGTGATCCGGTACTTGCCATGATTGGTATTACATCTCTTCATTAAACAGCAAGACTATACCGCCGCCACTCAGGCCGCTATTGATGTTGAGGGTAATGCCAATCCCTATGTTGCGCAGCCAGGCGGAAAGCGAGGGGGTTTGCACCACCCAGCCGGCGCCAAACTCATAGTAGTAATGGGTGCCCATAGGGTCGATCACATCCCCACTGAGATCGATACGCTTGGCCAGCAGGCGCATCTCGTTTTGGCGATCGAAGAAGTCGGGAAGCCCGTAGTTAAACACAAAGGCATTACTAAAACGACCAACCTGGGGCGTTACCGACTGCATGCCATCGTCGGTCAGCACGCTGCGGCCTATGCCATACCTGAGAGTACTGATAAATTCCCACTTGTTCCCCATCAAGTCGCCGATATAGGTCAGTTCGACATTGGGGTCTAGCATGATGGCGCCATAATGGGTGTTCACCAGCTTACCATCGAGAAAACCGCTGACGCTGCGCAGCACGGGATCATTATAGGTTAAGCTGTTTTCCTGCCAAATTAACTGAGCCCCCAGGCCGAAAATCGCCCGCCACCGCTCATTTATCTGATACTTCCAACGGTACTCAGCCGCCAGCAGATAACTGGTGTCCTGCATTGGGCTACTGATGGTCTCATCTTCCAGTCCCTGAACGCTGTCGCTGGCATGCACATAGGAGAGACGCACCAAGGCACTGCCAGACCATTTGGGCGCCAGCAATAGCGGCTCACTCTCCCAGGGCAAGGTATAAGAGGTTAACTGACTACGGCGCTTGAGCGACTCTTCATCACCGGCATTGATATCACCTATCTCACTGAGGTCCACTATGGTATTGGGGTTAAAATCGACGATACCTAAGGTGATCAGATTGGCGTCGGTCAACACCATGGCACTGGTGATATCACCCTTCACCTTCGCCTCTACCGCGGCGCGTATATCAGATTCGACCGCCAGCGTCGCCTGAGCATAGCTAAGCAACAAGCCAAAGGCCCATAAAGTAATCCTTTGTTTAACTCTCTGCTTAAACAAGGATTTCAGCCCCATTGTCCGTTTCTAATCATCATAAAACCATCTTGTCACTTATCTGCTTACCTGTGCTAACGTTAAGTTTAATCTAGCCTAATGAGAACGACACAATGAGCCAAGAGACTATCTTACACCAAGCCGATCAACAGAGATTTATCTTATCCATTGCAGGTCATGACGCTGTACTAGAGTATCAACAACAAGGTGACCAGGTAGATTTTACCCGTACCTTTGTGCCGGATCCGTTGCGGGGTCAGGGCGTGGCAGGACGTTTGGTCAGGCATGGATTAGAGTGGGCCAAGTCCCAGCAACTCACCATCAGTGCTAGTTGCTGGTATGTACAGAAGTTTTTGTAGCGCTGTAGGCTATTCGCCGGTCAGGGCGAGCAGCGCCTGCTTGACGTCTTCACCTATAGGCTGACTCTTGTCGATGCTGTAGTCATAGTGCACTAGGGTCGTCTTGGCCTCTGCTGTCATCTTGCCACCTTGCCAGCTCTGCTGCGCCACCTCGAAACTGGCATTGCCCACACGGCTTACCCAGGTCTTTATCTCAACCGGCAGCCCATACTGGGTGGGTGAGGTGTAAGCGATGGTAAAGCCTGCCACGATCAGGTTCCACTCAGCTAAATTAAGCTCAGGATTAAAGAGTGTAAAGATAGGCTCACGCGCCGCCTCGAACCAAACAGGCATCACGGTATTATTGATATGGCCCAGGCCATCGGTTTCGTTAAATCTGGGTTGAATCGTGAGAGTAAAAAAGCGTGCTGACACAGGGCATTCCTAAGGTTAAGTCGTTATTTTTATGGCAGAGACGTTAACCGAGAAGCCAGGGGGATGCAATATGGACTTTTGGACAATTGGACGTTTAGCTTAAGGGCGCCGCATTGTGAGACGCCCTTTATATCACTGTTATTTAACGTACATGGCGTTAATTTCAGTGGCGTATTTGTGATAGATCATCTTACGTCTTAACTTCATGGTCGGCGTTAATAGCCCGGCCTCCATCGAAAAAGCCTCGGGCAGCAGAGTAAACTTCTTGATCTTCTCAAAGCCCGCCAACTCTTGTTGCAGATGTTTGAGGCGCTGCTCGAAATGCTCTACCACATGGGAGTGACGCAGTAATTCCATCGGCGACTCGTAATGCAGCCCCTTCTCTTTAGCCCAAGCCTCCAACGACTCGAAAGCCGGAACAATCAAGGCGGTCACATAATTTTTCGCATCGGCGATCACCGCCACCTGCTCGATAAAGGGGCAGCAACCCACCTTACCTTCGACCCGCTGCGGCGCAATATATTTGCCGTTTGAGGTCTTCATTAACTCTTTGATTCTGTCGGTAATAAACAGGTTACCCTGTTCATCAATATGGCCAGCATCGCCAGTCTTCAACCAGCCATCTTCGAAAGTGTCGGCCGTCTCCTGAGGACGGTTATAATAACCGCGCATCACGGTATCGCCGCGTACTAAGATCTCGTTGTCTTTACCCAGCTTGATCTCTACCTCTGGCAGCGTCTTACCGTTAGAACCGGCGACTCTGTTATCCAAAGTGTTACAGGTCACTGTCGCAGTGGTTTCCGTCATGCCGTAGCCACAGAGCACAGGAATATCGATGGCATGGAAGAAGCTCGCGACATTTTGATCCAGAGCCGCACCGCCGCAAGGCATAAACTTAAGCCTGCCACCCAGCACCTGTTGCAGCTTGCTGTAAACCAGCTTATGGGCCAGCTTCCACTGCGCCTTAAGCCACCAAGACGCCTTAGCACGGCCTTGGCTAACCTCAAACTGGCGCTGACCTACGGCCATCGCCCAGGCAAATAATTTCTTACGGGTATCGGGTGCCTTGCTCACCTTATCCTGCACCGCGCTATACACCTTCTCCAGGAAGCGTGGCACCACACAAAGGGTGTGCGGGCGAATATCGACAATCGCTTCTTTGACTGCCATGGGGTCCTTAAGATAGACATTATGTCCACCCCGGCAGAGCACATAGAAGCTCCAACCGCGCTCAAATACATGACTCAATGGCAGAAAGGCCAGCGACACATCGCCAGGCGTGAAAGGCAAAATGGTATCGTGTTGACGGATCACCGAGGCAATATTGCGATAATCCAGCATCACCCCTTTAGGGTCGCCCGTGGTGCCTGAGGTATAGATTAGGGTTAACAGATCATCCAAATCCTGCTTTGCCAAACGCTGGGCCAACTCGGCCTCAACCTCAGCGGTATAGGTTTGACTCAGTAACTGATCAAAATGAACAGCTGTTTCCGCTTCACTCAGTTCAACTTCAGAGTCGAACACCACGACTTGAGTCAGACTTGGACACAGGGCCACTAATTCACAGGCCATGCGATATTGCTCAGCATCACCAACAAAGATCAGCTTGGCCTGAGCATCATCGACAATATAACGCGCCTGTTCCAGGGTACTGGTGGGATAAACGGGCACGACAACCGCCTTGGCCTTAAGGGCCCCCACATCGGCACAAGTCCACTGTGGACAGTTTTGTGACAGTATCACTACCTTATCTTGAGCAGCAAAGCCAAAACGGATCAGTGCCTTAGCAACTTGATCGCCAATCTCATCGAATCGGCGCCAGCTAACCTTCTGCCAAGGCGCGGATAAGCCATAACCTTCTAATGCAATGGCATCACCACGTTGTTGGCTCTGCGCCTGCATCAGGCTTATCGGATGATACTGTTGAAGCGACATAATTATTTGACCCATTTAGCGTACACTTGTACCTGTTTTGCGGCATTTTACTGCAACGGCGGCCAAAAAATAAGAGTTTTTGCTCCAATAATGTTAATTAGAGCACAAAGCAGACCAGAGATGAGATCAGACGAGATGGTCTCGCCACAGCTTTTGCTTGCCCCACCAAAGCGTTAGCAGAGAAAAGGCAACCAGGCCCAAATCTATCGCTAGCCAAGCCGTAAGATCCCGCCCCTCACGCGCAGCCAGCAGGGCGGTCGACAGCCAGATCGCATGGCAGATCACCACTAACAAACTGAGAGAGATATGCATGGCATTGCGGGATGCGCAGCCTAGCCCCAGCAAGATGGCACATACGCTAAAGGTGCTTAAGACCAGGTGACACCAGATGATCAGGGTCACACTGTCGCTCAGCCAATAAGCGAAACTTGCCAAGAGCGCCATGGTGAGAGTGATATAACTCAGTAAACGATACTGCCCTCTGGCAAAGGCCTCTACCATCCCCTGCTTACCGTCAAATCCCGGCAGTATGTACAGGGTTTCAGCCGCTCGCCAGCGCTGAATACGGCTCCAATGCACCAAAGAACAGGCTACCGCGCTGAACTGCCCCATGATGAAAAGGACCGGCAGCTCTATGCCCGCAACCACATTCACTAAACTCATCACTAGCGCCAGGCTTGGTAGCAGCACCAGCAACATGGAGAGCATAGGGCCGGTAAAGAAGTTCACAGGATGGAGCCATCTGTCCAGCCGCATCATCAAGTTATTGGAACCTAGGTTCGGCAGCCAAAACCAGCCCATCTCCAAGCCATTAAGATAGACAGAGCGGGCCTCAAGGTGCCAGACCACACGCTGCAGATCGCAGCGAATAAGATAGATAAAACCTATGATGGCCACTGGCAGACACCATAAGCTCAGGCTTGGCAGCATGGCGGTGATTTCGGGTAAGAAGGGCAGTAATAAAAACAGGCCAAAAGAGAAATAGAAACTCTTGATGTGCAATCGGCAGACATAAACAAAGACAACCCCTGCAAGAGTTGCCACCCCTACCTGGGCAATGGCGCCCTCAATAGGCAAGAGCAGCGCCGCAGTGAGCGAGATTAGGCTGGCAACGCCGCCGACCATCAGAGCTTGCCACTGAATGTTATCAGCATAACCCGGCACTAGGCTGGCCCATTCGGTGGCCGACAAACGGTTGAGTTGCCAGGCGATCGCCGCGCAGGTCGACACCTGTATCATCCCCAGCATAACGGGCATAGCGGCATATTTTTCCGCCACGGCCATCACCAGCAACATCACTAGCGCGAGTAAGCCTGTGCCAAGAAAACTGGCGCTGCCTACATCAAATAACCAGAAACGCCCCATGCCGCGCAGAACCTTAGGCATCATCTGTGTAACTCCATAAAGAGTTGTTCCAGATTCATCGGCGTCACCGTGTCGAAACAAGCGGCCATTGAGGGCTCATAGTGATCCACCAGCAGCTTATCCTGCTGACGGTTAAGCACCACTAGCCCGTCGGGCAACACTTGCCCCGGCTTAAGGCTCACCAACTGGACACTCTCCCTCAGGGCATCGATCTCTTTGAAGAGCACCAACTTGCCTTTACGCATCAGGGCCACATGGCTGGCAACCCGCTCGAGATCTGAGGTGATGTGGGAGGAAAACAAGACAGCTGAGCCAGCATCTAAAGCCAACTCAAACAGATCTGACATAAACTCGCGTCTGGCGATAGGATCCAGGCTGGCGACTGGCTCGTCAAGGATCAAGAGTTTCGGACGATAAGCCATGGCCATGATCAGCGCCAGCGACTGACGCTGGCCCACCGAGAGGCGCTGCACCTGTTGCTGCCCATCGAGATCGAATCGGGCCAGCCACTCCTGCTCCAAAGACGTATCCCAACTAGGGTAGAAACTGCGATGCAGTGTGAGGGCTCTCTCGACGCTAAAGCCTTCATAACCAAAAGGCTGCTGCGGCACATAGCCGATAAGCTCCTTCTGGGCAGAACTCAGATTTTCGCTGGAACCACCCAAGATCGCTATTCGCCCCTGCGTCACGTTTAGTATGCCTAAGGCGCAACGCATCAGGGTCGACTTACCGGCGCCGTTTTGCCCCAGTAGGCCCACCACCATGCCAGGATAGAGGGCCATAGACAGCTCATCTATGGCTAACTTGTCGTCGAATGCCTTGCTGATCTCATGAAAGGCCAATATAGCTTGATTGCTCTCTTGCATCTGCATCTGTTCCTTTATTGCGCTTGCTGCCATGCCTTGGCAATGATGGTGTTGAGTTCATCCAGGCTAACGCCGAGTTGTTTAGCCTGAGCGATAAGTGAATTGACTTGAGGCGTCATCAAATCAACGCTGGAGGTGCCTTGGCTATCGCCACGTTGTGCCACCCTGGTCGGCTGACCACGACGACGCTCCAACCAGCCCTGTTCCACCAGCTGCTGAATGGCGCGAGAAACCGTCATTGGGTTAACCGTCAAATGCTCGGCAATCTGCCGCACCGAAGGCAATACCTCCAAGGGCTGCAACTGGCCGCCCACAATCAAGCGCACAATCTGATCGCTTAACTGTCGGTAGATGGGGTCACCATTACTGGGGTTGACACTAAGTAAATCTAGCATTAGTCTTTATTCACTGTATTAATACATTGATACACCGATACAGTATTAAACTAACATAGATACGATAAATTTCAACTAAGGAATCGGTATCATGCTTCAAGGAAAGGTAAAATTGATGGTCAATAGGCGCCCCCACATGCAGCGGGTCTTGGCGCTACTACTGCCCATTTGCATGGCAATACTCTTGCTGTCTCAACCCACTTGGGCCAACCCAAAAGAAGAAGGCAAGACTGAGGCTTGCTATGTCGATGGTCTATCAGATCGTCTGCGTTGCGGCGTTATTACAGTGCCTGAAAACTATGACGCCCCCCAGGGAAAACAGATACAGATCCACTATCTGGTCCTGCCCGCCATCAAGCCCAGCTTTGAAAAAGAAGCCCTGCTAGCCATCGCAGGCGGTCCTGGCCAGTCGGCCATAGATAACGCCGCCAGCTTCGACAAGATCTTTACTAAGGTGCGCCAGCAGCGCGATATTCTGCTGATCGATCAGCGCGGCACAGGTCTTTCAAACCCACTGACCTGCGACGGAGAGGGTTTCGAAGGCGGCCTGGCCTTTAATGAAGAGCAACTGGATATCGCCGCCGAGACCAAGGCCTGCCTTGATAAGCTTGACGCCGATGTCAGCCAATATGGCAGTGAAACCGCCCTCAAAGATTTCGAGGCGGTCAGACAAGCCCTTGGCTACCAAAAACTGCACCTGTATGGCATCTCTTACGGCACTCGCATGGCCCAGCTCTATATGCGCCACCATCCAGAGGCCTTGGCCACCGTCACCTTAGATGGTGTGGTTCCCATGCAGCAAAGTGTTATTAATATTGGCGATGCCATCACCCGCGCCATAGATCTGCTGCTAAAAGATTGCCAAAACAACGACCTGTGTCATCAACAATTCCCGAAACTTGGTGAAGAACTCGCCCAGGTTGAAACCCTGCTTAGCCAAGGTGCGGCGATCAGCCAGACACGCGACCCGCTAACCAATGCGCCCACTCAACTCGTGATGACCAAGGGCAAATTTATGGGCGCCATCCGCATGGCTCTCTACATGCCTAATGTCAGGGCACTACTGCCCCATGCCATCCATCAGGCGGCCCAGGGCAATTATCAGGCAATCACCGGACTTTACGCCCTTACCGTCAACAGCACAGGCATTGCAGCCGGCATGCACTCGGCCGTGGTTTGTGGCGAAGATTGGCACCGCTTTAGCGAGGCGGAGCGCGAGCGCTTAACACAGAGCTACTTCGGTAAAGAGATGATCAAGGCATTCGATCTCTCCTGCCCTATCTGGCAGATCCCACCTGTTAGCCTTGATTTTGCAGACCCCATTGCCAGTAACCTCCCCACCTTATTGTTATCTGGCGAGATAGATCCCGCGACACCACCGAGCTGGGGCGAGCTGGCAACTGCAAAGCTGACCAATGCCAAACACTTCGTTGCCCCCTATGCCACCCATGGTGTGGCTTATCAGTCTTGCGCCAACACCCTTATCGCAGAACTGATCGGCAGCGGCAGTGTTGATGGACTCTCGCCAACCTGTTTAAACAATGATGTCAGTCGTAACTTCTACCTCAATGCCAACACGGTAGAAGCCATCCCGCAGGACACACTCAGCCAGAGCATCAGCCAGGCCAAGCTTAGTGACGACCAGCAGCAAGGAGTGCAACATGATTAAGGTATCGAATTTATCTAAGCGCATCGGCGAAGTGCAGGCGCTGAACGATCTGAGCTTCGAGGCCCTGGACGGCCAGATCACCGGCTTGCTGGGCCCCAATGGCGCAGGCAAGACCACCTGTCTACGCACCGTCTTTGGTCTGCTTAAGCCAGATCAAGGGATCGCCGAAATCGACGGCATAGATGTGGCCAAACAGCCTGTTGCCGCCAAGCAGCAGCTGGGACTGTTTCCCGATCCCTTCGGCCTGTATGAGCGCCTGACGCCCAGAGAGTACATTCGCTACTTTGCCGAGCTCAATGGTCTCTCCCGCGATCAGGCCAAGGCCGCCTCGGCCAAGGTGCTGGGCAAACTACATATGAATGATATTGCCGATCGCAAATGCAAGGGCTTCTCTCAGGGGCAGCGTATGAAGACGGCACTAGCCCAGGCGATTGTGCATGAGCCCACCAATATCATACTCGACGAACCGACTCGCGGTTTGGACGTGATGAGCACCCGGGTACTGCGGGACCTGCTCAAAGATCTTAAAGAAGCTGGGCACTGTGTACTCTTCTCCAGCCATGTGATGCAGGAAGTTGCCGCCCTATGTGATCGGGTGATCGTCATGGCCGAGGGACGAGTGGTCGCCGTTGGCAGCCCCCAAGAGCTCTGCCAACAGACAGGTAAGGACTCACTGGAAGATGCCTTTATCCAGCTAATCGGTACCGACGAGGGAATCGCAGCATGATCAGTTCAATTATTACTATGGTCAGAAAAGAGCTGACCGATGCCGCCAGAGACAAACGCTCTGTCATGGCCGGACTCTATTACGCCATCGGCGCGCCGCTGATGATGTGTGGCATGTTTATGATCCTCATTGGCCAGATCACCAGCCCAGAGGCGCTCAACATCACCATCACCCATGGTGAGCGTGCTCCGGATCTGGTGAAATATCTCGCCAGCAACGAGATCAGCCAAGGCGAAGAGAGCGACCGCAAAGAGATAGAACTCGTCATCAGCCCTGACTACGCCGCCAACATGGCCAAGAGCCAGGCAGCCGAGATAGTGCTGATCGCCGACAACTCCAACGAGAAGCTGCAGTCATCGATTCGCCGTCTGGAAAAGGCTCTGCAACAATATAGTGCCGAGATGGGCAGCTTGCGACTGATCGCCCGCGGCATCGACCCTAAGGTGATGCAGCCCATCAAAGTTAAGGTGGAAGATCAGGCCACCTCTGATTCCAAGGGCGGAATGATCTTGGGCATCGCCATCTTCATGATGGTCTATGCGGTGTTTATCTCGGGCATGAACCTGGCCATCGACACCAGCGCCGGCGAGCGCGAGCGCAACTCCCTAGCGCTGCTGCTCAGCCACCCGGTATCGACCCGCGACATCGTAGTGGCCAAGGTGGCGGCAGTTACTATTTTTGCCATGTTGGGGCTTATCCTCACCCTAGTGATCTCTAAAATCGCCTACGGCTTCGTGCCTTGGCAGGAGCTGGGCTTCTCGGTCAACATCAATGTCGACTTCATCCTCTTGATGCTGGCCATTGGCCTGCCCATCGCCCTGATGGCGGCGGCGCTGCAGCTGTTTGTCTCCTTTATGGCCAAGTCATTCAAGGAGGCGCAGTCCTATCTCACCATAGTGCTGATCGTCCCCATGATGCTGTCGATGGCGGCGAGCTACAACATAGCGCCAGACACACTACAGTGGCTGCCGATCTCGGGTCAGATGCAGGCTCTGATCGCCTTCATCAAGGGCAAGGAGATCCCCATGCTGCAGCTGGCGCTCTCCAGCGCGATCACCTTTATCATCGCCCTGGCTCTGGCCTTTGGTATGGAACGCTCACTCAAGAGTGAAAAAATCGTCTTCGGACTCTAACCCCTACGGGCCTCCCAAGGAGGCCCAAACATGAGGAACCTGCTATGGATAAGCAACAAGTCGTCATGATCATCATGTTGGTGCTCGTGGCCGCAACCACCTTAAGCGAAATGTACAAGTACTACTTAAAACAGCAAAAGCGTAAGCAAGTGTCTGATAACAATGATGAGGTACTCAGGCTCAAGCAACACAATGAACAGCTGGAGCAAAGAGTCAGAGTGCTGGAACGCATCGTCACCGACAACGACTACCAATTGAAGCAGGAGTTTGAGACGCTCAGCCGCAATGCTTGAAGGCTTAAGCTTTTTCTCTTGTACCAGAGACCACCTATGGTTTTATAATGGCTAAATACGATAAATCGCTCAAAAAACACAAGGTACAAGAGGATATGACCATTTCATCAGCTGTTAAACGCACATTCGTTGGCCTACTAGCCCTTGTTGGACTGTCGGGCTGCGCCAACGCATTGTGCGGCGCCCAGACAGATCACGCCACCAACCCGCTGCAGCGAGAAAACACCCGCCTTGAATGTGAGCGCCAAGTAATGAACGCCATAGACGAAAAAGAGCGCCAAGAGCAAAAAGAAAATGACGCTCTATTCAAGGCCCACATGGAAAAGCACACTAAGACCTCAAAGTAACGCTTGGACCTGCTCTGGCTCGACTCAAGCTCAGCCTCGGCGTTTGCCACAAACCAAGCCAGTCCGCTAGCAACAAGTGTGAGTGTTAAATTTTTGCCTATAGGCCCTCGGCGAGAGGCTGGTCAACTGAATGAACAGCTTTCGAAAGGAGCTGACATCTTCATAACCCACTCGGGCGACGATCTGCTCTAGCGCCAACTCAGTGGTTTCCAACAAGCGTTTAGCCTCATCAACCCTCAGCCGCTGCATATAGCTGGCGGGGGTCTCATTAAGCGCCCGCTTAAAGCGGCGGATCAGAGTGCGCTTACCCACGGCAAACTTAGTGGCTACCTCATCGAGTAACCAATTTTGATTTAAGTTAGCCTGCATCCACTGCTGAATATTTCTGACCAACTCATCCTGGTGATGCTCGGGGGTGATTGCCATGGTCATAAAGGGTTGCTGTGAACAGCGATTAGGATCGATCAGCAATATTTTAGCCATCTGCTGCGCCAACGACTCGCCCGCCAGCAGCCCAACCAAATGCAAGGCTAGGCTTAAATTTGAGGTGGTCGCCCCCGCCGTATGAAACTGACCGTCAGATACCACCAAGGAGTCCATGCAGAGTTTAACCCGCGCAAAATTACGCTCAAACATCTGTGACAACCACCAAACCGTTGTGGCTCGCCGGTTATCCAGCAGCCCTGAGGTCGCCAACATCAGCGTACCTGAACAATAGGCGGCGATAGGCTTACCCGTTTGTGCATAGGCTCTCAGAGGGGATAACAGGGGCAAAAAATCTTGCTGATATTGGTTAAATTCCACCTTGTTGGTCACAAAGGCAGACGCCAGCACCACGGCATCGGCAGTTTGTAGCTGGCTATCGTCGGTCAAGCCCATGGCCGCCAATTGGAAGCCTTGATTGGTGGTGATCGCCTTGCCATCGCCGGAGACGATATGGCAATGAAACAGGTCTTGAGTCGCATCAGGATTGAGCCTGCGATACAGGGCATTGGTAAAGCTAAATACATCAATCAGCCCCACTATGCCGCCGGCCACCACATTGCCCGCCGCCAGTATCATGATTGTCTTCATCCCTTCTCCCTCACCTAACAACTTGTCACTTATCACCCTTATTTTGTCAATAATGACACTTCTAGCCTGTTTGTCGAGTTTTTATACTGACCACATAGCAAAAAGAAGGAGTAAGCAGATGAACACACGGACACTACACCTGATCCTAAGCCTGGGTTACCTGGGCATAAGCTGGACCCTGCTGCTATGGCTGCACTTTACCACCCAGCCCAACCTGTTCGGCCATTTTATTGCCATCCCAAGCCTGTTGTTATTTAGCGCCTTTAGCGCGCACCAGATCATCCGCAAGGGGCTATAAACGGGCAATAAAAAAGGTTCATCGCGGATAAGCGG